>NZ_BAAGGP010000031.1:0-29391 GCF_054658615.1 Pseudolactococcus yaeyamensis | reverse complement strand
ATGAAACCCAAGTTAAAATTTCAACTTTTACAAGTTTGAGCTTTAATCTTCGTAAACAATTAACTTATTTTCATGGTCGTAAACTCAGTGAACTGTCAGCCTTAGATATTCACGCCTTTCAGCAATATATGTTAAAAACAAAGACACAACGAGGGAAACCTGCTAGTATCAGCTATGTCAATCGGCTCACAACAGGTTTAAGCTCTATCTTTGAACGTGCGATTGTGTATGAACTCATGACGGAAAACTGGGTGCGCAAAGTCGGCAAATTGCGAGAAACTCAAAAGAAAAAAATTGAGTTTTGGACAATGGACGAGTACAGACAGTTTGAAGTAACGCTACCGTTTCATACACATACAGAAATGTTACAAAAAACAGGTTTTCGCTTGTTGTTTATGACAGGTCTGCGTATTGGCGAAATGTTGGCGTTGACGGCAAAACGCTACAAATGCTTTTAGAATGGCGAGAGAAACAAGGGACTATCGGTGAAATGGCTTATGTTTGTCAGATAGACGGTAGTTTTATGTGTGATAGTCTGTGGAGTGCTTGGTTAAAGTGTTTGTCGATAAAGGCGAATGTACAACCTATCAAATTACACTCATTACGGCATTCACATGCTTCAATGTTAATTTCTATTGGCGAAAGTCCGCTAGTCATTCAAAAGCGCCTAGGACATCATGATATTAAAATGACACTAGGGACTTATGGGCATCTTTATCCCGATGCCAGTCAAAAGCTGACAGAGAAATTAAGTCTGTTAGAGATTTAAAAAGGCAGTACAAAAATTAAATAAACGCCTAACTTATTGAGAAGTTATCAAAAAGTTAGCAAGTCGCAGATAAGGGGCGTTAAACACCTAGTAATGCAGGATTCAAAACGAATATTTGTGGTTTACAGAAGGACTCACAAGATTGATGTGGGTTCTTTTTGGATTGGTTAAAATGGTGTTTATAGTGGTTAGAATAGTACCTCAATCCGCAATCAAAATAAATGAAGTAACAAGCATTGGTCATATTCACTCAAAAATTTCAACTTAACATGATATAATGGATAGTAACAAACTAAACAAGCCTTTGAGTGGATGAATGTCACGAATGCCTCGCTTGAACGAAGCGTTAGCGTAGGTCAAGTTTTAAGAATTCACGTATAGTGTTCACAGAAAGTGAATTCGCAGAAAGGAAATTAAAGATGTCAAATCATATTAATGTTATCGGTGCTGGTCTTGCTGGATCAGAAGCCGCTTATCAAATTGCTAAATGTGGGATTCCCGTTAAACTCTATGAAATGCGTGGTGTTAAACCAACCCCACAACATAAAACAAATAATTTTGCGGAACTTGTGTGTTCAAATTCTCTACGTGGGGATTCAATCACCAATGCGGTTGGTCTATTGAAAGAAGAGATGCGTCAGCTTGACAGTCTGATCATCAGCTCAGCAGACGAAACGCGCGTGCCTGCTGGTGGCGCACTAGCAGTCGACCGCGAAGGTTTCGCTGAACTCGTGACTTCAAAAGTGAGCAATCATCCCTTGATTGAAGTCATCAGAACAGAAGTGACAGAAATCCCAGACGATGCGATCACAGTTATTGCCTCAGGTCCTTTGACATCTGACGATTTAGCGGCTAAAATCCACGCTTTAAATGATGGGGATGGTTTTTATTTCTATGATGCAGCAGCACCGATTGTTGATATCAGTAGCATTGACATGAGTAAAGTGTACCTGAAATCACGCTATGACAAAGGTGAAGCTGCCTATCTCAATGCCCCAATGACTAAAGAGGAATTTCAAGCTTTTCAAGAAGCGTTAGTGGATGCGGAAGTTGCTGAAATCAAGTCTTTTGAGAAAGAGAAGTATTTCGAAGGCTGTATGCCGATTGAGGTCATGGCGGCGCGTGGCTTTAAGACCATGTTGTTTGGCCCGATGAAACCGGTGGGACTTGAAAATCCGAGTGAGACCTATACTGTAACTAAACGAGATGGGACAACTTATGAAACTAGTATCCCTTACGCAGTGGTGCAACTTCGCCAAGATGATGCAGCAGCGAGTCTTTATAATATCGTTGGTTTCCAAACGCATCTCAAGTGGGGAGAACAAAAACGGATTTTCCGCATGATACCGGGTCTTGAAAATGCTGAGTTTGTCAGATATGGCGTGATGCACCGTAACTCTTATATGGATTCGCCAAATCTTTTGACACAAACTTTCCAGTCTAAAAAGAAAGACAATCTCTTCTTTGCGGGTCAAATGACAGGTGTAGAAGGCTATGTTGAGTCAGCTGCCTCAGGTTTAGTGGCTGGGATTAATGCAGCTAAATTGTTTCAAGAGGTAGCGCCAGTTGTTTTCCCTGAAACGACTGCTATTGGTGCCCTGCCTTATTATGTCACCCACGCTAACAGTAAAAACTTCCAACCGATGAATGTCAACTTTGGCATTATTAAGGAGCTTGAAGGCGAACACATTCGCGATAAAAAAGAACGCTATACTGCTATTGCTGAACGTGCCTTGAAAGACTTGAAAAATTACCTAGAAGTTTGATTTTACAGAATTATAATTATGTAAAAACGTTAAATGATGGACTAGCACCAGATGTGAGTTAGAGAGAATATGAGGAGCAACCATGAAAACACCCTTCGTTACGGCATCACAACTTGACCAAATCACTGCAGCATACCCGACACCTTTTCATCTGTATGATGAAAAAGCTATCCGAGAAAAAGCTCGTGCAGTGAATCAAGCCTTCAGTTGGAATCCAGGATTTAAGGAATACTTTGCAGTAAAGGCGACACCAACACCGGCTATTTTGAAAATTCTTCAAGAAGAGAATTGTGGCGTTGATTGTGCGTCAGAAATAGAATTACTGATGTCTCACAAACTCGGGTTTGAGAAGCAAGATATCATGTTTTCATCTAACGATACACCAGCTCAAGAGTTTCAGTATGCTAGAAAACTTGATGCCACAATCAATCTGGATGCCTATGAACACATTGAATTCCTAAAAAATGTCACAAGCATACCTGAGATAATTTCTTGCAGGTATAATCCTGGTGGTGTCTTTGCCTTAGGGACAGACATCATGGATAATCCCGAAGAATCAAAATTTGGCATGACTAAGGATCAGCTGATTCAAGCCTTTAAGGATTTGAAAGCCCTTGGTGTGAAAAAATTTGGCATTCATTCTTTCTTAGCCTCTAATACGTTGACAAACGACTATTATCCTGTTTTGGCTAAACAATTGTTTGAACTGGCGGTAGAAGTGGTTCAAGCAACAGATGTTGATCTAGATTTCATCAATCTATCTGGTGGTATTGGTGTTAATTACAAGCCTGACGACCTTGAAAACGACATTTCAAAAATCGGCGATGGTGTACGTCAGGCTTATGAAACGGTGCTGACATCTAATGGTCTCGGTCAGGTTAAAATCTTCACCGAACTCGGGCGTTTTATGCTCGCCCCTCACGGGCACCTCATTACCAAGGTTATCCACAAAAAAAAGACCTATCGTGATTATATCGGCATTGACGCCAGTGCCGTCAACCTCATGAGACCCGCCATGTACGATGCCTACCACCATATCAGCGTAGCTGGCAAAGAAACAGCGTCTCAAACGCACATTTATGATGTCGTCGGCTCACTCTGCGAAAATAACGATAAATTCGCCAAACAAAGGCTGATGCCTGAGGTTCATGTCGGTGACACACTAGTTATCCATGATACTGGCGCACACGGCTTTTCGATGGGGTATCAGTATAACGCCAAACTCCGGTCTGCAGAAATTTTACTGCAAGAGGACGGCACAACGCGCCAAATTCGGCGAGCGGAAACGGCGGAAGATTATTTTGCGACTTTATATGGCTTTGATTTCGAGTAAGAATAGACAGATTATGTAAAATTTGATATAATTAACCGAATAACAAAAAAGAAGAGAGATAAAAATGTCAATTTTACCTGCTATTTTATTAATGATTGTTGCCGCTCTTGGTGGATTTGCTTTAGGTTTGTTCTTGAGCCGTCGTCAAGTGAAACAGATGTTGATGGAAAATCCACCATTGAATGAAGATGCCGTTCGGACGATGATGAGCTCAATGGGGCGTAAACCAAGCGAAACACAAGTGCAACAAGTTTTGCGTCAAATCCGTGCAGCGGCTAAACAAGCTGATAAGAAAAAATAAAGTTTAATAAGGGGCTCTCTAAAAACTCAGATTTTGGGTTTCATTGCAGGAGATAGACTAGTATGCTTTGTCGTTCTTGCATCTTTCCCTCAAAAACTGAGACCCACTTTTTAGAGATTCCTGTAAAAGCTGAGATTTTCTCGGCTTTTGTTTTTGTGAGGTAAGTAAGATGGATAATCGCCCAATAGGTTTTTTAGACTCAGGTGTTGGCGGTCTGACGGTGGTCAAAGAATTAATGCGCCAGTTACCCGATGAAGAAGTCATTTATATCGGCGATTCTAGACGTGCCCCTTATGGACCAAGGCCAGCGGCGCAAATTCGACAGTTTACTTGGGAATTGGTCAATTTTCTCTTATCAAAAGATGTCAAGATGATTGTCTTTGCTTGTAATACGGCGACTGCTGTCGCTTGGGAAGAGGTCAAGAATCAACTTGATATTCCAGTACTAGGTGTAATTTTACCGGGAGCTAGTGCTGCGATTAATGCAACGACAACTGGTCGTATTGGTGTGATTGGAACAGCCATGACTGTCGCATCAGATATTTATCGAAAAAAAGTACAACTCTTATCGCCTAATTTGATGGTGACATCCTTGGCTTGTCCTAAATTTGTCCCAATCGTTGAGTCAAATGAAACGACATCAAGTGTTGCCAAGAAAATCGTCTATCAGACTTTGAAACCATTAGTTGGGCATGTTGATACACTCATTCTAGGCTGTACACACTACCCTTTGTTAAGACCTATCATTCAAAATGTAATGGGAGAAGGGGTCAAACTCATCGACAGCGGGGCTGAATGTGTCCGAGATATTTCGGTACTGCTGAATTACTTTGAGATTAATCGAGAGCGTACAATTGCAAGTAAATCACATCAATATTATACGACAGCAAGTAGTCAAGCTTTTGATGAAATTGCTGAAAATTGGCTACTAATGCCTATTGAATCAAGGACATTGAAATTATGAAAAGAATTTATAAACACCAGACTAAAGATATTTTTGCCTATGTATTAGAAGAACAACGGGTGCTCGTCATTGACAATATCTTTGGTGAACAGCTAGAAATTCCTCTTTACTCAGTATTCTTCAACTATTTTCCAGCTGAAAAAGGATTGAAAATTGTCGCAGTAGATGAAACACCTGCTGATGTGATTGACTTATTTTTCAAAGTGTTGCGAGAGGTGACGGGGCAGAATTATCAGTATCATTTAGGTCAGGTATTGACAGTTGAGTTAGCAGGTCAAGTCCTACATTCTGAGACGGTTAATCTTGAACGTCCAACACAACAAACGTTACTCATTGCCACACGCAATGAAGGTAAAATGCGAGAATTTAAGGCAATGTTTAGCCAACTAGGCTATGATATTAAAAATCTCAATGATTTTCCTGAACTACCAGATGTCGCTGAAACTGGTATGACTTTTGAAGAGAATGCAAGATTGAAGGCTGAAACAATTTCCGAATTAACAGGTGAAATGGTTTTAGCTGATGATAGTGGCTTGATGGTTGATGTATTAGGGGGCTTGCCGGGTGTCTGGTCTGCTAGATTTGCAGGGGATCATGCGACAGAAGCGGCTAATAATGCCAAACTCTTACATGAACTGGCAAGCACTGCCGTCTTGCCTGACAAACGAAAAGCGAAATTCCATACGACCTTGGTCGTCGCAGCGCCTGAAAAAGAGTCGCTTGTTGTTGAGGGAGAATGGTCGGGAGCAATCGCGACCATTCCAAGAGGAGAAGACGGCTTTGGGTATGATCCCTTATTTGTCGATGAAGAGACGGGGAGAACGGCTGCACAGATGACATTGGCGCAGAAAAATCAAGTGTCACACCGCGCTCGTGCCTTACAAAAATTATTGAAGAAATGGCCTGAATGGCTAAAATAGGGAGGTTGTTATGATAATTGTGATGAGTGATTCCCATGGTGAATCAAAAATTGTTCAAGAAATAAAGACTAGATATCAGGATAGAGCGACTGCTATTATCCATTGTGGTGACTCAGAATTGGATGCGACAGATCCCATCTGGGAAGGGATAACAGTTGTCAGAGGCAATTGTGATTTTGATGGCGGTTTCCCTGAAACTGAGGTTGTACATACAAAATATGGAAACATTTTTGTGACCCATGGTCATCTGCATGGTGTGAATTTTGGTTTGACTAGACTGATGTTTGGTGCGTGCGAAAATAATGCTTATATGGCGCTATTCGGTCATCTTCATACACCCATTGCGACGATTGAAGAAGATGTCTTATGCTTAAATCCGGGCAGTGTCTCACAACCGCGTGGTCACCACAATATCAAAATGTATGCCATCATTGAGCCGAATCAGGATAGTTATCGTATCAGTTATCTAGACACCAATCATCAACCGATACCAAATCTACAGTTTGAATTACCGAGGGCAGGGATATGATTGACAAACATATCAAATGTTTCTTCATGAAACAAAATGATACCTTTTTAAAACCAGCGAGTGAAGTCGCTGTTTTATTAAGTGAACATAACATTTCACATGCTAAGATTTTGTTGAGCCAGTATAAGTATTCCAAGGTTCCTGTTGTCAATGAAAACCGTGAGTTTGTGGGCATCCTAGGCTGGACGGATATTATTAATTTTGAAATGCAACATGATTTTTTCTACGAAAAATCAGATAGAACCCCGATTTCTAAAATCGTCAACACAAAAATTTGCACAGTTCAAAAAGACTATGATCTAGAAGAAATCTTGCATTTACTGGTTGGCGAGCCATTTTTACCAGTTTTAAAAGGAAAAGAGTTCTACGGGATTATCCCACGTCAGGAAATTCTCAAGGCTGTCAATGCCTTTGCTCATACATTTACAAAGGATTACGAGATTATTGAACGAACAAATGATTAAAGCCTTCATCGATAGTCGACAAAAGGCATCTGAGAATACGAAACTCGCTTATTTTTACGATTTACGGGCTTTTGTGACGTTTTTAGAAGGCAAAGAGCTGACTCAAACTCAGTTAAACCTTTACCAGCTTGAGCTGAAAAGTCTTGCGAAATCATCTCAACATCGAAAAATCACGAATATCAATACTTTTTTGAAGTACCTTTATCAAAATGGTAAACTGACGCATTTTTTTGAGCTACACGTTGTCCCCTATCAACATCAGGAATTGCAAGATGCTGACAAAAGACAGCCAAAACTATTAGCTGTCAGTCAGTACTACCAGCAAGTTCAGAAGCCCGGTGATTTGATTGTTTTACTGATTTTAGAGTTTGGTTTGAAACCTTCAGAAATTCAAAGTTTAAAGTGGTCAGAGTTTAATTGGGATTTTAAAATTTTAACTGTCGCTACGGGTGGTATCAAACGTATCTTGCCTATTCGAGATAAATTTGCCAGATTGGTACGTCCGATAAAGAATGCTGATGAATTATTCTCGAAATCTCGACAATTTCTGCATTATGAACTCAAAAAGACAAGTGTTTTAACCTCGGCAGAACTGCGAGAACAGTATATTCTACAACGTGTGGCAGAAAGGGTCTCTATCTATGATTTAGCCAAAAATCTCGGATTGAAATCCATTCACTCCCTAGATAAATATTATAGATAAGAGAGTTTACATAAAATGAATTATGTAAAAAAAGAAATCAGTATTAAAATCCATGATTTTGAGGGACCACTCGATTTATTATTACATCTGGTCAATCAATATAAGGTTGATATCTATGAAGTCCCTTTGGTTGAAGTCATTACACAATACCTAGCCTATTTAGATGCCATGAAAGAAAAGGTGCTCGATTTGGCATCAGAATATCTCGTCATTGCGAGTCAATTGGTCTTGATCAAATCTCGTCGACTTTTACCAACTGTTTCTGAAGCCTTTGAAGAGGAAACGATTGATTTGGAGCAAGAAATTTTGTCACAAATCGATGAATATCGAAAATATAGGGCACTGAGCTTAGCATTAGCTGATAAACATGATAACCGTGGTCAATTTTATTCCAAAAGTAAAACTGAGATTGCCACAGAAGAGATTGCACTCGCCCGGGATAAAAATGTCTTAGACTTATACTTTGCCTTTTCTGCTGTTATCCAACGCAAGCAAGCTGAATTTCGGGATCATCACCATACAATTAACTCAGATGAATTTTCAGTAGAAAACAAAATAAAAGACATCTTATCGCTATTTCAGCATGAAAAGACGGTTAGTTTTACGCAACTTTTCGAGTCCTCTCATTCCTTAGATGAAGTGGTAACCGTCTTTTTAGCCATGCTAGAATTGATAAAAAATCACGCCCTTAATTTTCAACAAGATGATACATTTGGCGATATTATCCTGACCAAAACAGAAAGTGAGGCCTTAATTGAATAAAACTGCTGAACTTGAAGCCTTGCTTTTTGTGACAGGTGAAGAGGGACTAAGTCTCAGAGACTTATCTGGCTTGTTAAATATCACACCAAGCGCTATCACCCAACAAATCGAAAAGCTATCCCAGAAATATCAGGCAGATTCTGACTCTGCGTTGACAATCATTGAAACGGCTGGTAAGTATCGCTTGGCTACAAAGGTTGAACTCAACGACTTACTCCAGCATTATGCCAAAACGCCTATGAATCAATCACTCTCGAAAGCAGCGTTAGAAGTTTTGGCAATTATTGCCTATAAACAACCGCTGACACGGATAGAAGTCGATACCATTCGAGGGGTCAATTCGTCAGGAACAATGGCAACACTTCAAGCCTTTGACTTAATTAAGGTGATTGGTAAAAAAGAAGTAATTGGTAGTCCTAACCTCTATGCAACAACCCACCATTTCTTGGATTATATCGGCATTAATGAACTAGAAGAATTGCCTGAGATAAATGAAGAATCACTCATGGATATTGAAGATGTCGATATTTTCAACGAAAAGGAAATCACTACAAATGAGAATTAATAAGTATTTGGCACACGCAGGTGTTGCTAGTCGCCGTAAAGCAGAAGAATTGATTAAAGCAGGCGATGTGACCGTCAATGGTGATGTCATGACAGACTTAGCTTATCAAGTTAAATCTGGCGATACAGTTGAAGTCAAACAAACGCAAATCTATAAAGAAGAACCTGTTTATTATGTATTGAATAAGCCTCGTGGTGTGATTTCGTCTGTCTCTGATGAGAAAGAGCGCAAGACTGTTATGGACTTTTTCCGCCACATTCCAGAGCGTATTTATCCAGTCGGGCGTCTTGACTGGGATACAAGTGGGCTGATTCTCATGACAAATGACGGTGAATTTGCTAATTTGATGACACACCCTCGTCATGAAATTGAAAAAGTCTATATTGCCAAAGTAGAAGGACAAGCCAACAAAGAAAATCTGCGACCATTGACCCAAGGGGTTAAGATTGATGGTCGTAAAACAAAGCCTGCTGTCTATCAGATTATCAAACAAGATATTTCGACTAAAAAATCAATCGTTCAGTTGACCATTCATGAAGGTCGTAATCATCAAGTTAAGAAGATGTTTGAAGCAGTTGGTCTACCTGTTCAAAAGCTATCACGTGTGCAGTATGGGACGCTTGATTTAACAGGCTTACAACCGGGGGAATTCCGTCGCCTGTCTAAAAAAGAAGTGAGTCAGTTGGTCAATGTTGCTAGAGAATGACATTTTACATATTTTTAAATATGTAAAACAAACTTTGGGATAACTACGCTATAAAAATTATTCAAAAGACTTGCTAAACTGCAAGTCTTTTGATATAGTTAAGGTGTCTTCAGGGCGGGGGTCGTTTCCCCACTGGTGGTAAAGTCCATGAAGCTTGAGTATAACACTCAGGCCCGAATCGGTGAAATTCCGATACCAACTGTTAAAGTCAGGATAAAGAGGAGACAAGAAAATCTACCATAGTTATTTAAGATATCCTCTATGGGCTTTTCAAGTCTTCTAAATAAAATTTAGGAGGTGCCCCAAATGACAAACACAACTCACACACGCAAACTGGTCTTAATCGCCATGCTTGCCGCTATTTCTTTCATCTTGATGATTTTCCCGCAATTTCCGTTAATTCCGGCTGCGGACTTCCTCAAAGTTGAGTTCTCAATTATTCCAATCCTAGTAGGTCTCTATCTTTTTGATTTATCTGCTGCCTTCTTAATTTTAATTTTACGCTCTGTGCTTAAACTATTATTGAATAATGAAGGGATTAATACTTGGATTGGTTTACCGCTTAATATCGTGGCAGTTGGGTCATTTCTCTTGATCTTTGCCATCTTCTTTAAAAAAGATAGCGGGACAAGAGCTTATGTCTTGGGGAGTATTTTGGCAACACTCGTCATGACAGTGGCAATGGTTCTTGCAAACTTCGTTTATGCGATACCACTGTATGCTAAGTTCGCACATTTCGACATCAATCAAATTTTTGGTGCCAGTAAATATCTCATGGCTATGGTAGTTCCTTTCAACTTATTAGAAGGTGCTATCTTCTCAGTCAGCTTTGCAATTGTCTTTGTTGCTATCAAATCTATTTTAGAAAATATGTCTAAAAAGACAAAAGTCAGTCATTGAAAAAATGAAATATTCCATACTTGATTTTACGATTAATTTAACGTAAAATAGGGCTATGGAGGAGTGATGAATATGAAAATTGCACCAGTATCAGATTTGAGAAATTATAATGTTGTTGTAAAAAATGTTTCAGATGGCTTTCCTGTTATCTTGACTAAAAATGGCCATGAGGAATTTGCGCTTGTGGATATTAAAGAATATCAAAGGATGAAGGCAACTTTAAAACTCATGGGAGAGCTCCATAAGGCAGAAATATCAGAGAAAAATGGTGCTAAGTCTTACACAGTTGAAGAAGCGAGAAAGGCTTTAGGACTTTAAAAGTGGCAGTAAAAATTTTAGAATCGGCTTTTGAAGACTTACAACTCATTAAGGAGTGGCATTATAAGAATGGCAGTAAAATCGCTACAGGTTGTTTGGAAGAGATTGAAAGGCTGAATCAATCGCCTAATATTGGTGTGCCGCTTGATTCGAAAATTGATGTGGAGACTGATTTCAAGTTTTTGGTGTATAGACCTTATCTCATTTTTTACAAGGTCAGGGATAAGGTGGTCGTTTATCGAATCATGGATGGTCGTCAAGATTATTTAGGTAATCTTTTGGCAACTAAGAGCTAGTAAAAGCAGAGACTGATTTCAAATATTCTCTGCTTTTTTTGTTTGGTGAAAAAGTAGAATTTTCTACTTGTTGGTTGTCGTTCCTTTACTGGTCGATATTCTTGTTGAATTGTTTGCTTATTGGTTGAATAAGCATAACGATGACCGCTAGTGTGCCACACACTTCAACCCACACGCTGACCAGTCAAAAAAGCCTTAGATACAGGAATATCTAGGGCTTTTGTGATGCTATGCGAGATTTCTTCACGTTTTCGCTAAGTTCATTATACCGCTTTTAAAAATCTATTGTCAAATTTTATTTAAAAATTGATTTTGAACTAAAAAACATAAAAATAGCCAGACCGAAACGTCATTAAACTAAGGTGTGATTAATCATGAAGAATGAGAAAAAAGGGGTGGTTGTGAAAAAAGCCGAAAAAAGTCGGGAAATGGCGGAATAAGTGGGTTTATAGGTGGGAAATAAGCGGAAAAACGTGAAAAAAATTCTCAATTAGCGAAAAGAAAAAAGCGAGAAAATTCGCTTTTTTCTTTTGGGCTTTAAATGGCTCTTAAAAGCTCTTAAAATGCCTTTAAAAATTGGTTGCTTAAAAGGTTGTCTAGTAGTGTATTTAAAGGTTTTAAGAGGTTGCACGTGGTTTTTAAGAGGTGTTTTAAATGGTCGGGAGGGATTGGCTTGTGTGTTGGGAGGTGGCTTGGTCGCAATGATTGTGAAATGGCTAGAAATGTTGGTATTAGTGGGTTTGTGCTTAGGATTGTGAAGCTATTAACTTGCTTAGACTGGATATTTCAATCTAATTTTTTTAAATACCTTTTAAAAGGCTCTAAATCAACGGTTAAGGTGTTTTATAGTTACTGAGAACTTTGTAAATAATGTAAATTATTCCTGAAAAATGCGACCCATTATGCGACCCCTTGAAAACGTTAATTTTAAAGGATTTCTTTTTTGGAAGGGTCGCATTTTTTATACGACTTCACAAATTAGGTAATCTGTTAAATTCTGTTATTTTATATATAAAAATGCGGTTCATAAAAATCGCATTTTTGAGGGGCTAATACATTTCAATTGGCATGAAACTGTCAATGACTTTACCGATAATTCGAGGTTCTTCTGATATTGGTGCAAATTTATCACTGTATTTATTGTTGATTGAAACTAGGCGCAGCCCATCATCTTCTTTGTAGACTTTCTTAATGTAGCTTTGTCCATCCCAGTCAACTGCGTAAACCCCGCCGTTGTAATCAAAACCGCATTCGCGAATTAGGACTACTTCGCCATTCTCATACTTAGGCTCCATGGAATCGCCCCATACGTAGCTTGCAACATCATAGTCGAGTTCCTCGTCGTAATAAACTGTATCAGATAATCCACCACCATCGTAGTTGTAACCAGTACCTGCTGATAATCGTTCTTGTACTTTGTACGGATAGAGCTGCGGTTTTATATCATAGTTGGCAGTTTCTTTGATTTGGATAACATTGTTATTTTCAGCTTGTTGTTCTTTCAGCTGTTTTTTTGCAGTTTTCAGCACAATCTGTTGACGTGGATGTGTTAATTTTTCAGCAGTTGAATTAATTTGTGTAAGCGTTGGATTACCGATTATTGAATATGTCGAAAATGAGGAGCGCCAGAGCGTTTTTGAAAATGTTAAATCGTTGATAGATGCTATCAATCAGACTTTATCTGAAAAAATGAATGACGTGGATGCCTTGGCAGATGCCTATATGAAAATTTTGGGCGCTGAACTTGATGAGGAGGCAATTAATTTCATTCGGGATAATCGCATTATCAATTTTTCAGGTAATCAGACAGATAAGATTGTCGTGGAATTTATGGGCAAACCAAGCGGAGATGAGACACAAGAAAACTTGTTAAATCGCTTGACAAATCTGGTGTTTCAAATTGCTATGGTCGCCAATATCAATGATGAAGATTTTGGTAATAGTAGCGGTGTTGCTCTAGAGTATAAGCTGCAGCCGATGAAGAATTTGGCACAGCAAAAGCAACGGAAATTTAAGTCTGGCATTCGTCGGCGCTATAAGATGATTTTTGGTATTCCGACAAATATTGTTGCGACTAATTCTGATGAGTGGAAAAATTTGACCTACAAATTCACTCGCAATACGCCAAGGAATGTTAGCGATGAAGCACAAACAGCTAAGCTATTAGAGGGTGTTGTGCCAAAAGAAACGCAGCTATCAGTCTTGTCAATTGTTGACAATCCGCATGAAACAGCTAATGAAATGGCAAGTCAAGTGCCAGATTTGTTGCCAGATTTTCAGAAAAAGGATAAGGTATGACCTCACAAGATTATTGGCGCAAGCGGGAACAGGCAAATATTGCACGACTTTTGAAGAAAAATATTGACTATGAAAAAGCATTTCGGATAATTTACTCCGAAAATTATCGTGATATTAGCCTAAGGATTGATGCGCTTTATCGTCGATATGGTGATAAAAACGGTGAGATTAGCTTGGCAGAAGTTAAGGCGATAGCTAATAAAACAGATGTCGAGGCATTAGCTGCGACGGTTAAACGTCTAACGAAAGACAATGATTATTCTGACTATGCAAATAATTTGATGGCTAGGTATAATCTTAAAATGCAAGTGTCAAGGCTGGAGTTGTTACGTGATGAGATTAACATTGAACTGGTTAAAAATAGTGTTGAGATTACGAACTTTATGGCAAATACTTTGACAGATGAGGCTAGAAGTGAGTTAAAGCGGCAAGCGGGGATTTTGGGTAGTACGTTGGAAACGCTAGATGCTAAAGCTCTCAAAACTATTGTAAATGGGTCTTTTGGCTCAGCTACTTTCAGCGAGAGATTATGGGGCAATACGCAGTATTTAGCAAATAATCTCAATACGCTACTCACGCAGTCAATCATCAATGGTCGGCATCCTAATGATGTGGCTAGAGCGCTACGCAGGATATTTGATGTCAATCAGAAACAGGCTGAGCGCCTTATGCGGACGGAATCGGCTAGGGTACACGCAGAATGTGCTGTCAAGTCCATGGAAAAGAACGGCGTGACATGGTATGAGTGGGTAGCTGAGCCTAGTGCTTGTGAAATCTGTGCGCCACTTGACGGTAAAGTGTTTGAAGTTAAGGGGGCAGAGTTTGGCAATGTGAAACATCCACTGTTTCCTTTGCATCCTAATTGTCGGTGTGCGACTATTCCTGCAGTAAAATCAGATAAAAAAGATGCAGCAAGTGAAAAAGCCAGTGATCTGTTAAAAGATGCTAGGCAAGCTGAACCTAAAATAACTTCTGATTTGAAAGATAGTCTAAAATCAACAAGCGCCCACCTTGAAGGTTTAGATTATAGATTAAAAACGCTTGATAGTCTATCAAGGAAAGTTAAAAACGAGCCAAAAGCTAAAATGCGTGATGTGGTTCGCTATACTTCTATTTCTAAACCAGATGAGTTAGTTGCGGATTATTCTAAGATAATGGATAATCTACGAAAAAAAGGGTATAATATAAGTGCGGTTAAAAACTCTTGGCTTGATGAAAATAGAGCTTACAAGGGAATTAACACCAACTTAAAAACACCAGCTGGCTATGAATTTGAATTGCAATTTCATACACAGGCAAGTTTTGATTTGAAAAATGGTAAACTTCATGAGTTGTATGAGAAACAGCGTGTACTAGATAAAGTTAAAGATAGAGCTGAGATAGATAGGCTTGAAAAAGAAATGCTTGATTTGTCAAGTAAGCTGAAATATCCACAAAATATTGGAAAGGTAAAGTGAAATGACGAGCTATTATAAACTTGAAAGCCGTGAATATGACGGACGAATTGCTAAAAAGAGTGGTTCAGATAATGAAATTTACAATCCAATCACAAAAAAATGGGAGTTTTTCCCTGAGTTAAATGATTTTATGTTGCCGTATGACGATAAGTTTGAACTGTTTAAGGAAATTTCTGAACGGGAGGCTTTAAAATATGTCAGCTGATTATGTTAGAACTGCTCTTGACATTGCGACTAGAGCGCATGAAGGGCAAAGAGATAAAGCAGGTGTTGATTATATTGAGCATCCTAAAACAGTGGCTAGTTTTGTTGATTTAGAAACAGAAAAAGCCACTGCCTATCTACATGATGTCCTAGAAGATACAGATGTTACAGCAGATGATTTAATCAATCAAGGCATACCGATTGAGGTTGTGCAAGCAGTTCAAGTTTTAACTAAACAAAAAAATCAAAACTATGATAGATACTTGGAAATCGTCAATAAAAATCCTATTGCTAGAGTTGTGAAAATGGCAGATTTAAGACATAACTCAGATTTATCAAGGATTAAGCAACCGCAAAAAGTTGATTTTGAGCGATGTGAGAAGTACCAAAAAGCAATACAATACTTAAATTAAGCGTTTGCCTTAAGGCAAGTGCTTTTTTAAAACAAAGGAGCAGGCATGGCAAAAGATGATTTTTACTATATCGCTTTTAAAATATTGACTTATCTTTATACTTGCGAAAAATCAGGAGAGCCGATAGATAAAACTGTTTTTGAACCTCAAAACTACCGTATTAATTATAGTTATTTGGGGTTTGTTTTTAAAGAATTGTCAGATGAAGGCTATATCAAAGGTCTTGATTTTATGCCAACTAAAAGTGACACTATCGTTGATTTTGATGAGATGCGAATTAGTATTAAAGGCATTGACTTTTTAGAAGACAATGACAAGATGAAAAAAGCATATTGAGCAATCAAAGAAGTAAAAGACTGGATACCAGGTTTATAAATTAGTTGTATAAGCATTTGCCTCAAGGCAGGTGCTTTTTGAATACTCAAAATTAGGAGGACTAGAAAATGGAAAACAAAACTTTAATCATTTGGCTGGTAGACGGTCAAACGATGAAATTTGAACAAGTTAAAAATCTGAAAACTACTGATACTGATCTGATTTTTGATTATTTTGGTATCAGTACCAATGTGACACGTTCAGCGGTTTTTAATCAAATCAATATAGCAGGTTTTGCGCTGGAAGTTTAAACGAATGGTCGTAGTGATACGGCTTTTTATTATGCCCGAACCCTGCCAATGGCTTAAAACTATGCAAGTAATTTAATAGTTGTCGAACTTAAAACGTGGAGGAATGAAATGGCAGATGTAACTAATCCGAATACAGATCCTAATGTGGATCCTAAACCAAATGAAACAACTCCGCCAGCGGCTGCGCAGGGCGGGGAAAGTGTTTCTAAAGAGGTATTTGAGGCTCTAACTGCTAAAAATAAAGCCTATGAGACTGAAAAAGCAGACTTAGAGGCGCGAATTGCTGCTTTTGAGAAAGAGAAAGAAGAAAAATCTTTCGCTCAAATGACTAAGGAACAGCGTGAAAAAGCTGATCTTGATAATGCGCGCAAAAAGTTTGAGGCTGAGCGCCAAGAATTTGAACAGGCTAAATTAACCGCAGAAATTACAGCTGATTTGGCTGAAAAAGGTCTGCCAAAATCACTCGCAAAAGCCCTGTCTTTGATTGGCGATAAGGATAAGATTATCGCTATTGTCGATGCAGCGGTCTCAGAACAACAGGATATTTTAAAAGCCAATCTCAAACAGCAGCTTGCAGGCAAGCCACCTGTTAGAACTGACACTGGGAATATTGCGGTAACAAAAGAGCAGTTTGATAAAATGACTTACGCTGAGCGCATTGAGCTTTATGCTAATAACAAAGAGCTTTATAATAGCTTGTCTAAATGAAGAAAGAGGTAACGACTATGACAACAACAATGACGACGGATATGATTATCCCTGAGGTAATGGCTGACATGGTTTCAGCTAAACTCCCTAACAAATTACGTTTAACACCACTCGCTGGAATTGACACGACTTTACAAGGTCGCCCAGGTAACAAGATTAATGTACCTAAATGGTCTTACATTGGCGAGGCAGAAGATGTAGCTGAAGGTGCTGCGATTCCATTGGAAAAACTTTCAAACACAACATTTGAAATGACCATTAAAAAGGCTGGTAAAGGGGTTGAGATTAGCGATGAGGCACTTTTAAGCGGTTATGGTGATCCATTAGGAGAAGCAACTAATCAATTAGCCTTGTCTATCGCTGATAAGATTGATAGTGATTTGATTGCTGCAGCGTTGACAACGCCACAATCTGTAACAATTACAGGTGTTAAGTTGACGCTTGCTAAACTGCAGGTAGCGATTGATGTGTTTGGTGATGAAGATTACCAGTCAATGATTTTGGTAACATCATCAGCTAATGCAGTGGCTTTACGTGATGAATGGATTGCGGCGCATCCGAATGCAGATGTGACGGCTAATATTCAAGTCAAGGGTGCTTTTGCGAGTATCTTGGGTGTTGATATAATCCGTTCAAATAAATCTGGTGTCGGTCATGGTTTCTTAGTTAAAATTACGGCTGATGCTGAGACTGAGGAAATTGAACCAGCTTTTAAAATCATCATGAAGCGCAGCGTTGAAATTGAAAAAGATCGCGATATTGTTCACAAGTCAACTGTTTTGACTGCAGATGAACATTACGGCGCTTATCTGTACGATCCTCAAAAAGTCGTTAAACTGGTGACGCCCTAATACGCCCCCGAGCGGAGGGGGCGACGGTGAGACCGACAAACCGCCAGTAATCCCTTCAGATTATGTGGAGGTTGATGGGCTGATATCAGAGGCAACAAGCGCTGGTGTTTATATTGACACAGGTATTGACCAAGTCGGCGATATAGAAGTTTTTGCGGACTTTCAATCAACGAAAAATGAGGGAGACCGTGCTTTATTTGGCGCTAGAGCAAGCGCATCATCCTCAGCCTTTTGTTTCTTTTCGTCCGCAAATGATGGAAAATATCGAAGCGACTATGGTGATAATAAGGAAATTTTCACCCTATCATCATCACTTGATATGGATAGGCACACAATAAGCAAGGTTAATAACCTGACCTATATTGATGATGTGCTTGTTAGTACGATAGTATCGTCTGTACCTGCAACACCAGTACCTATCTCTATTTTTGGTAGAAATGATAACGGCACGGTTGGCAGTAGGTTTGTGGGGATTATCTACGCATTTCGCATCAAAAAAGGTGGAGTATTGGTGCAAAACCTTGTACCAGTCCGACGCTTGATTGATAATGTCTATGGTATGTGGGACACGGTTACTGAGAGGTTCTTTGGGAATGCTGGGACTAGTGCGTTTACTGGTGGTGCTGATTTGTATGAGGCGCCGAAAATCTTGACGGATTGGGAGACTAGCTTATTAGCTAGCAGTATTGTTGAGACTGATGCGGATGGTCGACATTTGGTTTTTTCTAGCCGCAACAGTTATTTTGAAAACTCATTACCTGTTACTGATGAACTTAAAAAGACCCTAATTAAGGGGAGTTTTGAGATTAAACTGGATGAGGTAACCTATTCTGACGGTTCGCCAATTGATGATGTACATGCTTTGAAAATTGGTGTGGGGTTAAGAATTAAAAAAGCAGATGGTACAAGTGCCTATCCGTTTATCTCAAATGTTGAGGTTGTCGCATCAACATTAGGAGCATATACAGAGTGGGTAAAAGTGAGTGCCTATTATCGCATAGCTAAAAATATTGACCCTACTACGATAGAGTTGACATTCTATAACCAAGCAACATGGACAGGTAGTATGTCAGATAATACTTATGGCTATCCGATTAATACAAAAGTTCGTAATGTCAGAATAGCCACTGTGCCTAATTCTGATGATGTACCAACTGCAGATAATACTGTTGTCGAAATCAAGTCATGGCTTGATGACCAAGAGATAACTTATGCTTCGAGCGCCTCTAAAACAGCTTTGGTGTCGTTAGTGGTTGATTGGTTGGATGAAAATAGATAGGAGTTGAAAATTATGGGTATGTTACTACCAAGAAATAAAGCACGTTTTGAGTCTGAGGCTAAAGAAATTGTTAAAAATTCTGAGCTGACTGCTACTGAAACAGAGTCAAATGTCAGTGTTGAGGATGTCACGAATGAGTCGACTTCAGTACCTGATTCTGCTAATACAAATCTTGATACAGCTGAAACTTTAGAAAGTGAGATACTTTCGATGTCATCTCAGGAAGAAAATTCTAATCCTGAGGTTTTGGATAATGACTTTGAAACAGTCGCAATCGAAGTCCCGAAAGATGACTTGCCAACGTTATCGTCCAAAAAAGATGATATTAAGGCATGGTTGGATGCACAAGGTATCACCTACACTAACGATTTGACTAAAGCGCAGCTATTGGCTTTAGTGCCAGTAACTGAGTAGGTGGTCTTATGGCTTTGATAGATGATTTGAAGCTGATGCTTGATTTAACAGATAGCGAGCTTGACGATAAGCTCAATCTGATTATCAAGCAGTCAGAAAAGAAAGTTTTGGCACGTTTGCCCAATATTCAAGATGTTCCAGATGACTTAGCTTACATTGTCCTTGAATTGTCTATTGTGCGCTTTAATCGCATTGGTAACGAAGGTATGACAAATTATAGCCAAGAGGGTGAAACGATTACCTATAGCGCTGATATTAGCGATTATGAGGGCGATATACAGTCATGGCTGTTAAAGCAAGCGGATAACAAGAAAGGAGTTGTCAGATTTTTATGAGATATGACAAGCCTTTTTATTTTGTCCGACATATCGGAAAAACTTATGATGCTGATTTAGGCGAATGGGTTCAAGGGACAAGTGAACGCATTAAGAAATTTGCCAATATCACGCCGATGGGGGCTGAAAGACAACGTGTGATTTTCGGCGATGTGTCAAATGAGCGCCTTGTTGTGCGTTTACAGCGGATTTATCTCAAGCCCTATGATTTGCTTGAAATCAACGGCAAAATCTATCAGGGAGATAAGACACACACTTCTAGCGATAGTTTGAGTTTGGTGGTGATTGAGCATGGTTAAGATTAGTTTTAAAGGCATTGATAAGCTCCAGAAAAAGTTAGAGAGTAATCTCAAACTTGAAGCTGCTAAAGAAGTTGTTAAGAAAAACAGTTTAGACTTACAAGGGCAAGTGGTCAAAAATGCTGGGGAAAGCACTTTCAATAAAGGTTTTTTCACTGGTAATTTGAAACAGACTGTTTCAGGAAACGGTTTGAAAATTGAAAAGGACGGTTTGACAGGCAAGGTTGGTACGACTGCGGAATATGGGGCGTATCTTGAACATGGGACACGTTTCATGGCAGCCGAGCCATTTATGAAGCCATCGCTGGATATAATCAAGCCACAATTTAAGCAGGACATGGAGAAGTTGACAAAATAGAAAGCGAGTAAAGATGGAGAGAAGTTTAGACCAAGCGATACATGATAAACTTTGGGCTTTAGCTGCTGAGTTTGTTGGTGCTAACCATGTTTTTGAATATCGTCCAATGTCGGACACAGCTTATCCCTTTATTGATTTTCAGGACTTTCAGACAAACTTTGATGGCACTAAGAACGGCTTGACTGCGACAGCTAGTGCCACTTTAAATGTTTGGGATACTGAGGATAAAAGGAAGTCGGTGTCTGATATTTGTCATGAGTTTGTGCATCAGTTGTCTAGTATGCGTGATTTTTACGGCTATCCCGTCAGTTTACGAATGGGTGGGGTGCGTATTCAAATCACGAAAGATATAACGGTCAAGCCTTATATTTGGCGGGGGCTGATTAATTTAGAATTTTTAGTATAGGAGACAAAAAATGGGAGCGATTAAAGGTAATAGAATTGTCTATTTGTATCGTATTTTGAGCGAGGCGACAACGACAACTGGCACAGCGATTGCGTTTACGACTGAAAATAGTCGTAGTAAATCGCGTGATGCTGATACGGTCGTGACGAAATCAGGCTCAATTAGAGTACCAGGTGATACAGAGATTGAAATATCGACGACGGCATTATTTGCCACTGAAAATGATCCGATGATTTCAAAACTTGAAAAGGCGGTAGATGATAGTGCGGTTGTTGAGGTATGGGAAGTCAATCTTGACATCAAAGGGACTGCAACTGCAGATGCCAATAAGTACAAAGCTAAGTACTTCCAAGCCTATGTGACGAGTTTGGAGTTATCATCAAGTTCGGAAGACCATGCCGAATATTCGCTTGATTTTTCAGTCATCGGTACTGGAGCAGACGGATTTGCGACGGTTTCAGAAGAACAAAAAGCTATCGCTGAGTACGTATTTAAAGATACGACGAAAGAAACAAAATAGTAGACTTTAGGTTTAGAGCGCTCTCAAGGCGCTCTTTTTTGAAGAAAAGGAAAAAAACAATGGAATTAACAATCAGTGGTGCAGTATACCCCTTTAGCTTTAATATCGGATTTTTGCGTGACATCAACAAAACAGTGGTAGTCAAAGATATTGAGGGGGTTAAAGGTTTCAATAAAAATATCGGATTGCGTGCTGCCATTATGGGCTTGCTTGATGGTGATTTGGAGGCGCTTGTCGATATCCTTAATTTTGCTAATAAAGGCTGTAATCCACGTCTTACTCAACAAGCAATTGAAGCGTTTTTGGAAGATGAAACGACTGATATTGATGCGGTCTTTTCCGATGTACTTGAGGGTTTAAAGCAAGCAAATGCTACCAAGAAAGCGACACTAGCGGTAGTAGCAGCAGTAGAAAACAATCAAGCGAAGCAGTAGGTCAAGATTTTTCAGAAGTTTATGAAGAAATGGCGCTAAACTGCTTTAGATTTTTTGGGTTTCGATATCATTCTGAAGTTGATAAATTGACGATAGCAGATTATGAATTATTAATCAAAGCGCATGAGTTGAAAAACGTTGACAAGATGTTTCATATTCATCTGCAGGCATTTCTTAATAGGAATGTGAAAGCTGAGAAAAAGGTCGGTAAGGCAACTAAGCCTGTCTATGATAAGTTCAAGAAATTTTTTGATTATGAAAAAGAGCTTGATCGTATTTTGAACAAAACAAGCAACAAAAATCAAGAGAAGCCGAAATTTTCAGGACTTGGCGATTTATTAAAGAAAGGGGTAAGGGATGAGTGATTCTTTTAGCGTGCAGGCAATTCTATCTGCGACGGACAAAGATTTTTCTAAGGTCATGAAAGGTGCTGTCGGATCTGTCGGCGGTATGAATGACGGTATTTTGAAAAATCTATCAAGTTTGGATTCTAAAATATCTGGCGCTCTTGGTTCAGCTTTAAAAATCGGTCTTGGTGCAGCTTTTGCAGGTGCGACAGCTACTGCAGCGGCTGGTGGGGCTTTGTTAGTTAAGTCCATGAACCTTGCTGGGGAATTGGAACAAAACTTAGGCGATTCAGAGGCTGTATTTGAGCAGTATGCAGGTGAATTACAGAAAACTGCCAAAAGCGCTTTTAAAAACATGGGGCAGTCAACCAGTGATTATCTAGCAACTGCGAATAAAATGGGGTCACTCTTTCAAGGTGCGGGCTTTGATGTGAAACAGTCCATGGATTTGTCTACGTCGGCTATGCAAAGGGCTGCAGATGTTGCCTCAATCATGGGTATAGACCAAAGTGCTGCGATGGAAGCTGTGGCTGGTGCTGCAAAGGGCAACTTTGCCATGATGGATAATCTAGGTGTTGCCATGAATGACACCTCTATCGGTGCTTATGCCCTTTCTAAGGGGATCAAAAAAAGCACATCAGAGATGACATCGCAAGAAAAAATCGGCATTGCCATGGAAATGTTCATGGAAAAGACCGCAAAATATGCAGGTAACTATGCTAAAGAAAACGATACTTTAGCAGGGTCACTGACAACGGCTAAAGCAGCACTTGGTAACTTTATGGCAACAGGCGAAGGGATTGAAGATGTTTTAACATCAGGCATGAATTTTGCAAAGTTGCAGGTCGGATGGCGATGGAACTAGCTCCGAAACTTTTCAAAGGTATTGCGAGTGCAGTTAAGCAAATCGTGCCACAATTACCTGCAGCATTCACGGCATTACAGAAAGGCGTTTCAAATGTCTTAAAACAGGTATTTGGCGAGGGTGTCTCGACAGCTTTTGATGGCTTTATTGAGCTATTGAAAAAGCTCGTCAATATTGTTAAAAGTGCGGTCGGCTTTATCAAAAATCATTTTGAAACGATTAAAGCAGTCGCTGTGAGTGTTGTAGCAGCTTTAATGGCATTTAAGGCTGTGGTTGCTGTTTTAAAAATGGTAACAGCTGTCACGAAAGCCTATACGATTGCCCAAGGCATACTCAATGGCACAATCGCAGTCAATCCAATCATGATAGTTATTGTTGCTATCATTGCCTTAGTTGCGGCATTCACTTACTTATGGCAAACGAATGAAGGCTTTAGAACTGCGATTATTAAAACTTGGACGGCAATTAAAGCGTTCTTGTCACCGATTATTGAAAGTATTGGTAATATTATCAAAATAGCAATGGCTACTATTTCAATGGTCGTTCAAACGGTTCTTAATGCTATTAAAGCATTTTGGAGTGAATGGGGTGCAACCATTATGACGGTCATTTCGACTGTCTGGAGTGTGATTGAGACGATATTCACGCTATACATTAGTAATATTTTGAGTTATTTAACGGCAGCTTTTGAAGTGATGAAAGTTATTATTACGACAGTGCTTGGTGTCATTCAAGGCATTATCAAAGTTGTGACTGGTTTAATCGAGGGTGATTGGTCGAAAGTTTGGGAAGGTATCAAGCAGATATTTTCTAGCATTTGGAATGGCATTAAGAGTGTTGTTGACATTGCTATCAATCTGGTTAAAAACATCATTTCTAACACATGGAATGCGATTAAATCAATTACTTCAACTGTTTGGGAGGCTATCAAATCAGCGATTACACAACCGATTGAAGCCGCAAAGGAAAAAGTTCAATCGGTTATCGACGGTGTTAAGAATATACTAAACTCACTTGGTAATATTGATTTGCTTGCGGCTGGTAAAGCGATTGTTGATGGTTTCTTGAAGGGCTTAACAGGGGCATTTGAAGCCGTCAAAAATACTGTCGGTGGTTGGGCGAATTGGATTAAGGAACATAAAGGTCCGATATCGTATGATAAGCGCCTCTTAATTGGCAATGGTAAAGCGATTGTCTTTGGTTTAAATAAGGGTTTGAAATCTGAGTTTAATACAGTTAAGTCAACGGTTTATGCTTTGACAAACTTAATCGCAACAGGTGCTGAAAGTATTATTACTGAAATGGCTAATTTTGATTTCAGTATGCCAAAAATGGACGATATGGCATTGAGCTATGCGACATCATCAAACAGTCAGTTTAATGGCGATTATAACTACAATTCAAAAATTGAGGTCTATACAGAAGTAGTCAGTAAACTCGACGGCAAAGAAGTTGGTTATGGCACGGCTAAATACGTTGATGAAGCCAATCAAAAAGATGCCAACCGTAGAAAATTAGTAGATGGAAAGTAGGTGGTAGAGGTGTATCAATTTGTAGACACGAATGAGGTACCTAGTACGCAGAGTTATTTACAAGATGAGGCGGTCAATGTTAATGGTGTGTTTTTAGACGATGTTGTGAATGGCTTTATCACAGTTTCTGTTTCTGGTCGTGATTCACTCTCTTACGACATCACATCGGAAAATAATGGGAGCAGCGGACGAGGAGAGACATATCTCGGCAAGCGATTAGAAAGTCGTTATTTGACCATTAATTTCAAGCTGACGGCATCATCTGCGAGTAACTTAATTGCTAAATACAATAGTCTAAAAAGCTACTTGTCTGGTGATTTGGTTGTTAAATTCGCGGATAGTATGATTTGGTATTATAACGGCACTTTGAGTGGGATTGCCAATCCACCTGAAGGGGCGTTAGTCTTCGTTTCTTCTTTTGATATTTATTGCGCTGATCCAGTAGCTCATGCAGTAAATCCCAAAGGTGCTTATACAGCTACCAAAGGCTCTGATGGTCGTTATAGCGTGACCATTGTCAATGAGGGAAACGTTGAGGCACCAATTACAGTGACGGCTACCATGAACGCTGAGAATGGCTATATTGGCATGTACACGGACTATGGTATCACGGAGATTGGCAATAAAGAAGAGGACGACACGGAGGATTATGTCAGCGCAACGACAATCCTTAACACGTCGAACTTTTCGGAATTTACCAGATACACAGGTACAAACCCTGAAAACGCTTTGAAAGGGAATACTGGTACAGCTGCAGTCGTCAATGAAAGTGGAAAGAATTATTTTCATCTGTCGAATGCAGGTACAAATAATAATTATTGGCACGGTGCAAGCTATGTCTATAATTTCCCTTCAGATGAAACAGGACACGTCGGTGCTAAAAATGTCTATTGCTATTTTAACGCCGTCTTTTGGGCTGGTTTAATGGGGCAGACAGGACAATTGCAGGTACTATTTGCGGATGCTAATAATCGGCTTGTCATGGGGTATGATATTTATAAAAATGATAAGAAAGGCAATACAGGGGTTTGGGTGGCTTTGGCAGGTGATGGTAAAGGTGGTGTCAAAACGCTAGCTAATCATACATTTACTACTAGTCACCTAGACAATCAAAATCCTTTTAATCAACCTCGAGGGCATTGTGACATTTATAAAAATGGTGCTAATTTAAGATATTACTGGTTCGGGTCATACCCAACTTTTGTTGTTCCAGAGTTGAAGGATGTTGAAATCACCAAGTGCTATATTAATTTATACCAATTAGAGGCGAGGTCTGGTAATCAGTTGATGCGGTATTTTGATTTCAGGAAAATGACAATCAGAAACGATAGCGCTGAATATATCAGAGATTATAGGAATCGCTTTCCAGATAAATCTATTGTGAAGATGACAGGTGCGGATAGTAAAATCTATGTCAATGGTTTGCCCAAATTATCTGAAAAAATCGATGGTTCAAATCTATTTACAATTCCGCCAGGTCAGACAACGATATTTTTTCAATGTTCAGACTGGTGCGACACGCCACCAACTTATCAAGTAGAATTTACGGAGGCTAATCTATAATGCAGTTTCATATTTTAGATGAAAATTTCGTACCAGTTGCGGTCATGGATAACGACTTGCCTGATGCCATTCATTTCAGTAAGTCCAAGTTTCAGCGATTTTTGACAGGCTCAGCTGATTTTTTAGATTTTGAAACGTCTAAATTACACGTTGATGCGGCGCTATTACAAGTTGGTTATTGGATTGCTTTCAAGTACAATAACCGAGATCATTTGCTTTACATTACGCAAATAGATGAGGCAGAACGAGACCAGATGATGTCAATTTCATCTATGAGCCTTAATCTTGACTTGAACCTTGAAACGACATTACCATTTTCAGCAAGTGCGGCACAGCCCTTTAGCTGGTATTTCAATCAAATCATGTATGATACAGGCTATGAGATTGGTGTAAATGAGATTTCAAACTTGACACGTAAATTATCGTGGGAGAGTGAGATGTCACACAGAGCCTTTTTACAGTCTGTAGCGACACAGTTTGATAATGCCGAACTTGATTATGAAGTTAAGCTAAACTCAGATTTCACTATCAAAAAGCGACTTGTGCATGTTAAGAAAAAAATCGGAGAAGTGCGCGATGACATTGAATTGCGCTACGGCAAAAATGTTAAAACGATTAAGCGCAGTACAGATATTAGCTCAATCTGTACTGCAATTCGCCCAATGTCAAAAGATGCGAATGAGAAAATCACGACTATCTCAAGTTTAGCGAATTGGCAAACGTTGGATGATAATGGTAATGTTCAATTTTTCCACACTAAGGGTGAGAATTTCATTAAGGCGCCACAAGCGAATGCTAGATTTGGTAATCGTGGTGGTAATGTTAATGGTGGTGGTTATATTGTCTATAATTTTAGTCATGATAAGATTTCACAAAGTGAATTATTTAATCGGGCTAGGGCGTATCTAGAAGAGCATAGTGTGCCAGTCATTAATTACGAGGTCGAAGGTAGAACAGGCGCCAATATTGGTGATACTGTCAAGATAGTTGATGACGGCTACACGCCACAACTTATTTTGTCCGCTCGAGTGCTAGAGCAAATTGTTAGTTTTGACGATGCGACGGTGGAGGCTGCGACTTTTGGCAATTACAAAGCCTTACAATCTCAAATCTCAGCTGATTTGATTGCGAAGATGCAACAGTTAGCTGAGGAGAATGCACCCTATAAAACAGTGACCTTGACAACGAATGGCTTGACATTCAAGAATTCAGCAGGTAGCACGATACTGACTGCTAGACTTTACAAAGGCAACAAGGAAATCACACCTGAAAAATTTGAGTGGATGATTGACGGTGTGAGTTTGTCTGGTAGTACTAATAAGCGTGAGATTAATGCTAATGATGTTGAAGGTAAGGCTGTTGTACGTTGGTCGGCTTTGATTAATGGTCAGGTAGTTGCGTTTGATGAAGTCACGATTATCGATGTGTCAGACGGCATAGCAGGCGCAGATGGTCGTGGCGTTGTTGAAATCAAGTCCAAATGGCAAGTGACGAACTCCTCAACACCACCATCAGAAACTTGGGGAAATGCCAAATGGCAGTCAGTCTTGCAGGTGCCAACTGTTACAAATAAATATCTGTGGCAACATGATCGCACAATATTCACAGATGACACGACAAGCGATACCATCACCTTAAGCGCAGTTTATGGCGATAAAGGTGATAACGGCGTGAAAGGCGACAAGGGGGATACAGGCGCAACAGGTAGCGCTGGAGTCAAAGGTAATGATGGTACAAACGGCACCGATGCGTGGGCAGTTTTCATGACTAACGAAAATGTGACTTTGCCAGCTAATGCGACGGGTGGTGTGTTGAGTTATGCCAATTCTGGCACATCAATCAGTGTCATGTACGGCATAGGCACAGCATTCACACCAGTCTTAAGTAGTGCGACTTTAGCTAATAATCAGTTTAAAGTAACAGCTTCATCCTCAAACATCACGGCAGGCACTCAGACGGTTGACGCAGCTAACCAAAAGATAAATTATGCAGCGACAGGTGCCATGAGCGCAACAAGTGGCGCAGTCGCAAGCATTACTTACACTATATCAATCCGAAATAATGCAGGTGTGACAAGTACCGTGACGAAAGTTCAAAATTTCACCAAGGCTGAAAAGGGGATTACTGGTGATAAGGGTGTGGATAGCTACACCTATATCCGCTACTCCGAAAGCTCTAACGGTGCAAGCATGACGAGCTTGCCCAATGCGGATAGTCAGTATATAGGTACTTGCACAACGACACAGGCAACTGCACCTACTACCGAAGCAAGTTATGCCTGGGCTAAATTCGTTGGTGCAAATGGATCGAAAGGAGACCCAACCGGTATCACACGGTTAACAACAGAACCGACAACACGCTACACAGGTATGTTATGGCAATACACAGGCACTGCTAATCTAGCGGTTACTGGTATCACTGCTTTACCAAGTGAATTATACATTTGGACTGGGTCTGCTTGGCAGCTTTACCTTGTTAAATCGACAAATTTGCTGGTTGATAATGGTTTCATCACAAATGCCATGATCAAAGACGCAGATATCACAAATGCTAAAATCAAGGATTTGAATGCAGCTAAAATTACAGCAGGTGAAATCTTAACATCGCGTCTGAGACCAGCAAGCGTTAATTTGCTCAGAAATACCGAATTTCTGGAGTTTTCAAATGGCGACGTGACAGGATGGCAGAAGCGTTTTAACAGTGGCAATCCAAATACAAATAAAAATACGTTGTATTATTCGACAGCCAACGTTTACGGTCATATCAGCCTTGGATTTGCCCAAGTCGCCGACACCTCTCTCTGGGGAGATAATGACTGGGGCGAGATGTATCAGGAAGTCAAAGCTGTAGCTAATACTGGCTATGTGGCGCATATCATGATACGGAGCAACACAACAACCAAGGACAATACAAAATTTAGTCTACGTGTTGAGTGTTTAAATTCCAGCGGCGCAGTCATCTCAGCCCCGACAATCGCAACTGCTGCTAATGCACCAGGCATTATCAATGGCTCACAAGTCATGTCTGATGGTTATTTTGGCAATCGTGCCTGTTTAGCAAGCACAAGCAACACGGCGTGGAATACCGTCACTGGAACAGGCGAATATAACCTGAAAGACACAACGTGGCGCCAATTAGCCGTGTCCTTCACAACGCCAGCAAGCACTACCAAGGTACGTTATATCT
>NZ_BAAGGP010000030.1:0-30788 GCF_054658615.1 Pseudolactococcus yaeyamensis | reverse complement strand
ACGTTTTTCGTTATCAATGACTTTTCCAGATTATTTGGCACAGTTGTTTTCAATGTGAGAGCTGTTATTTTTAAAAACACGCTTCCTATTTTGAGATTGAGAGAGAGAGAGTCATGCGTTTGTCGTGCTGTGTTACTCCTTTGATTGTATTTGGTATCTATTTATGGTAGTTGTCAGATAAATAAGATGAGCAACTTTAGAACTCTAGATTTTCGTAATTCATTAGTCTAGAGATGATTTTGTAAATCATTTAATACTCTTAGATTCGCAGGCTTTTTATTTCCTTTTAAAAATGCTAAAATGGAAACAGCACGTAAATTGAAGATAAGAGGACAAAAATGCTACAAGTAAGCGAGATTAGTTTGCAGTTTTCAGACCGTAAACTGTTTGATGAAGTCAATATTAAATTTTTACCAGGAAATTGTTATGGTTTAATCGGAGCCAATGGTGCAGGGAAATCAACTTTCCTGAAAATTTTAGCAGGTGATATTGAGCCAAGCACAGGCCACACCTCAATGGGCTCAGATGAGCGGATGAGTATTCTACGTCAGAACCATTTTGACTATGAAGACATCCCTGTTTTGGACGTTGTTTTGATGGGGCATCAACGCCTCTATGACGTTAAAGTTGAAAAAGATGCTATCTACATGAAAACAGATTTCACTGATGAAGATGGTATGCGTTCAGCTGAACTCGAAGGCGAATTCGCTGAGCTTGGCGGTTGGGAAGCTGAGTCTGATGCGGCACAATTATTGCAAAATCTAGGCATTCCTGATGACCTGCACCTACAAAATATGTCAGAATTGACCAATGGCGAAAAAGTTAAGGTACTCCTAGCGCAAGCTCTGTTTGGGAAACCAGACGTTCTACTCCTTGACGAGCCGACCAATGGTCTGGATATTCAGTCCATCAACTGGCTAGAAGAATTTTTGATTAACTTTGAAAATACAGTTATCGTCGTTTCCCATGACCGTCATTTTTTAAATAAAGTATGTACGCACATGGCAGACTTGGATTTCGGTAAAATCAAACTCTTTGTTGGTAACTATGATTTCTGGAAAGAATCGTCAGAACTTGCCCTCAAACTCCAAGGGGATGCCAACCGCAAAGCCGAAGAGAAAATCAAAGAATTACAAGACTTTATCGCGCGTTTCTCTGCCAATGCGTCTAAATCTAAGCAAGCCACATCTCGTAAGAAAATGTTGGATAAAATCGAGTTGGACGAGATTGTGCCTTCTTCTCGTAAATATCCTTTTATCAACTTCAAACCTGACCGCGAAATTGGTAATGACTTGTTGAAAGTTGACAATCTTTCAGTCAAAATTGATGGCGAAGTCATTTTGGATAAGATCAGCTTTATCCTCAATCCGGGCGATAAAACAGCCTTCATCGGTCAAAATGATATCCAAACAACTACGTTCATTCGCGCGATTATGGGCGACATCGACTACACTGGTGAGGTTAAGTGGGGCGTGACAACAAGTCAAGCTTACTTGCCAAAAGACAATTCACGCGACTTTGCAGGTGGTGAAACCATCCTTGATTGGCTCCGCCAATTTGCCAGCAAAGAAGAAGACGACAATACTTTCCTTCGTGGTTTCCTAGGTCGGATGTTGTTCTCTGGCGAAGAAGTTAATAAGTCTGTCAACGTCCTATCCGGTGGTGAAAAAGTCCGTGTCATGCTTAGCAAACTCATGCTCTTGAAATCAAACGTGCTTGTTTTAGATGACCCAACCAATCACTTGGACTTGGAGTCAATCTCATCACTCAATGAGGGGCTGACTAACTATAAAGGTAGCCTACTCTTTGCCAGTCATGACCATGAGTTTATTCAAACCATCGCCAACCACATCATTGTTTTATCGAAAAATGGTGTGATTGACCGAATTGATGAAACTTATGATGAATTCCTTGAAAATGATGAAGTCCAAGCGAAAGTTAAAGCGCTTTGGGCTGATTAAACTAAAATCTTTAAAAGTCGTAGGCATACGGCTTTTTTGTTATAATAAATTCATGACAATTAAACTCATCGCAACAGATATGGACGGGACATTCTTAGATGGCAATGGTGCCTATGATAAAACACGCTTTGATGCGCTGTTAACAAAACTAGAACAAGCTAATATTCATTTTGTAGCGGCATCAGGCCGTCAACTTTTGGCTTTGGAGGCGATGTTTGATGATTTTGCTAATCGGATTATTTTTGTGGCAGAAAACGGCGGCATCGTCAAATATCGTGATGATATTTTATTTAAGGAGAAAATGCCTTTTAATAAAGTTTTAGAAATCTCAGATATCGTCAGAAAATCTGACTATATTCAGGACGATTCGGTTTTATTAAGCGGTGCCAATGGCTCTTACATTCTAGAGACGACGAGCGACTACTACAAGAAAAAAGCTCATTTTTATTATGCTAATGTGCAAATTGTCTCAGACTTTTCAGAAGTTGTGGATGATATCCTCAAACTCACCGTCAGTTTTACAGCTGAGCGGGTGCTGGAAGGTGAAGCTTGGGTTAATCAACAAGCGGCAGGGGTTCGGGCAGTCACCACAGGGTTTGAATCGATTGATATTATACCAGAGGGGATCAGCAAAGCCACAGGCTTGTCTCATCTCGCTGAAAAGTTTGACATCACGCCCTCGGAAATTGTCGCATTTGGCGATAATCTGAATGATTTAGAGATGTTAAGCTATGCAGGCAGGGCGGTTGCGATGTCTAATGCACGTGAGCCAATCAAGGCGGTGGCAGACGACATCATCGGTCACCATAAAGATCAAGCAGTCTTGATTTATTTGGAAGAGTTGCTGAAATCAAAAAATGCCTAACTTAATTTGAGTTAGGCGTTTTTGATTAAAATGCTTTTGCAATGCTTGTCACTTTAGTCAAAGCATCAGCTAAGATTTCGTTAGCGCGTTCAGGCTCGTAGGCATGACCTTCAATATAAACAGAGGTAATGTCATCAATACCAATGAAGTTTAAGATGCTGTTGAGATATTGAGAAGATGCATCGTTTCCGTCATATGCGCCACCATTGGCTTGAATATGAAAGACTTTTTTACCGCCAGCAAGACCGACAGGGCCTTCAGCAGTATATTTGAAAGTTTTACCTGCAACATTGATTGTGTCAAACCACGCTTTCAGGCGTGTTGGCATGCCCAAGTTCCAAAGCGGGTTGGCAATGACGACTTTATCAGCAGCGAGAAATTGCTCTGTCAACTCACCAAAACGAGCGACTTTAGCTTGTTGCTCAGCGTTGAGTGCGCTAAATTCAGTGCCAGTAGCCAGAGCATTAAAGGCTGAGGCAAGGTCGATATCGATTTCAGGGACATTGTCAGCGAAAACATCAAGCACAGTAATTGTATCAGATGGGTTTGCTGCTTTGTAAGTAGACAAAAATTGATTAAGCGCTTTGAGTGAGAAAGAACTTTCAGATGTAAGGGGATGCCCTTTAATAACCAGTATATTTGACACTGGGAAGACCTCATCATTTCTAAATATTTTTAATTACCTTACTATTTTATAAAAAAATCGGTAAAAACGCTTTGATTACGCTTGTAAATTTTAGCGCAAACAGGCAAGCCTAGCATAAAGTAAGACTATCTTTTTTTAAAACGTTTTAGTAAAATATATAGAGAACAGATATTAGTTGACATGTAAAGTGATAAACTTGATTTAATCACCAGATTTGTCAATGATAGAGCAGATAAAAGGAAGTGATGAAAATGAAAAAAATTACAATAAAGGATGTGGCAGCACGTGCGGGTGTGTCTGTCAGCGCAGTCTCGCATGTTTTAAATGGTTATACAGATATTAGTGATGCAACCAAAAAAAAAGTGCTAACTGCTACTAAGGAACTAGGCTATGTCGCAAATTCTGCAGCACGACAGCTTTCAAGTAAAAAGTCAAAGACCATTGCCTTAATTTTAAATGAAATTAATGTGGCTCGTGGTGTGGCTATGCCGCTTGAAATTATTTCTGGCGTCGTTGATTTTTTGGATAACACATCTTATGAATTTGTCTTTTACGCAACAAATACTAAAAAACAGTCGAAGAAAACGCTACGACAGTTTTGTGATGAGCATAATATTTCTGGTGTGATTATCCAAGGATTACGCGTGACAGATCCCTATTACCATGAATTAGAGCATTTTGAATTACCGACAGTTGCGATTGACCTTGATGTGCATAATAAAAAAATTGGCATGGTGAGTATAGACAATGAGCTTGCTGCTTTTGAAGTGACTGAATTACTTCAAAAGAATGGCTATGAAAATATTTTATTTATTAATGGCGATAGAAAAGCTGTTGTTTCACATGAACGTGAAGCTGGGTATAGAAGGTCTATTAAAAAGCCTGCTATTATTTTTGCTAATTTTAGAGAACAGATTGCTTTTGATAAGATTAAAAAACTTTTTTCAGCTTCTGTACGTCCTAAATATGATGCAATTTTTGCTGCGAGTGATTTGATGGCGATTGGCTGTTTGAAGGCACTTAAAGAATTTGGACTTGAAAACGAGATTGCCGTCGTTGGTTTCGATGATATTACATTGACAAGCTATTTTACACCAACGATTACAACAGTTCATCAGGATGCGCGTAAAATTTCAGAATTTGCTGCTAAGGATTTGATTGATTATATCGAACATGGTATCACCAAGCACACGATTATTGATCATGAAATTGTCATTCGAGAGAGTGCAAAATTAATTTAGATAGCCACTTGACAAAAGAAAACGTTTACAGTAAAATGTGGTTAGAGCGCTAAAACGTTTTAGAAAGAACCTTATGAAAACTTTAGGCTTTATCCAACGTATTTTAGCAACTTTGATTGATTTGATTATTGTTTATGTCCCACTAGTTTTGTTAGTCAACATTATGTTTTCGGAGATGGGGAGTTTAGCAAACATTTTTCCAGCGATACTTTTCATTGTGTATAATATTGTTGCTGTTAATAGTTTCAAAGGACAGACGATTGGTAAATATTTTGCCAAACTCAGGGTTAAAAATGAGTCAATAAGTTTGATGGCAGACAGTGTTCGTGAAGCGGTTAAAATTTTATACTTTTTACCATTTGCTGGTTTTGCTTTTATTTTGCTGAGTTGTGCTATTTATGTCCGAAAAGGAAAATTTTTACATGATATCATCGGGAAAAGTGAGGTCATTTTGCATGGATAAAATACCAACTGCGCCACTTCTCATCCTGTTTGTTTTGACAATCATTGTGAGTTATTGGATTGCTTATCATTTCCGAGATGATTACGATCCTAAAAAAATGTTTCAAGCCTATCTTATTTATCTCGTGCCTTTTGCTCTACTTGCAGTGGGATTGAAGATGAAACTTATCTTAAGTGTGGGCATCTATGTATTTGGGGCAATTGTTTTAGTTTTTCGAAATAGTCATTATTTTGATTGCTAAATTTTTTACAATAAAACTAAAACGTTTTAGTTGATTAGTTTAGAAAAATAGAGGAGGAACATGACGTGTTTCAAGCAGTATTATTTGATTTGGATGGTGTGATGACAGATACAGCTGAGTACCATTTTCTGGCATGGGAAAAGTTAGCTAAGGAAATTGGTATCACGATTGATCGCGCCTTCAATGAAAATCTCAAGGGTGTTTCGCGTGAAGAATCTTTGCATCGAATTTTAGCCCATGGCGGTCGAGAAAATGATTTTACAGCTGAAGAGTTTAAAGACATGGCCAAGCGCAAAAATGAGAATTATGTCGAAATGATTCAAAAAGTATCGCCAAGCGATATCTATCCTGGCATTTTACAGCTATTAGAGGATTTACATCAAAATGGCATTAAAATTGCGCTCGCTTCAGCTTCAAAAAATGGCCCATTTTTGCTCAATCAGATGCAATTAACGCTATATTTTGATGCGATAGCTGATCCAGCCAAAGTCGCTGCCAATAAACCAGCACCAGATATTTTTATAGCGGCAGCTGATGGTGTTGGTGTTGATGTAACGGAGACAATTGGTATCGAAGATGCCTATTCAGGAATTGAAGCAATCAAAGCTGCACATGCTTTACCTATTGGTGTTGGTCATCCAGAAATTTTGGGCGATGATATTGATACTGTAAGTGAAACAAGTCAGCTGACATTTGCTTATTTACAGGAAATTTGGAAGAATAGAAGGAGTGACGTTTGACAAAAATGAACTATGCCAAAGAAAATCCTTGGCAAATTGAAGAAGTTGGATTTGACAGTCGTTATCTGGGCAAATCTGAAAGTATTATGGCGCTGGGAAATGGTTATATTGGGAGCCGAAGTGCGACAGAGGAACGCTATATTGGCGAACGGCGTGACACTTTTGTCGCTGGAACCTTTAATAAATTTGATGAAAATGAAGTCAGTGAATTACCGAATATCCCAGATATTTGGTGGATGGATTTTATCATTAATGGTGAACATTTTACGCTTGAAAAAGGTAAGGTGACGGACTTTAGTAAACGTTTGAATCTGAAAAATGGCGAGTTGGTTCGTGAGTTTGTATGGGAATTTGAAGCCATCAAACTAAGATTTAAATGTCGCAGATTTATCTCAAAGGCACATCGCCATTACTTATCCAATCTAGCAGAAATTGAAAATTTGACTTCTGAAACGCTTAATTTTCAAATTTGTTCAGGGATTAATGGTCAAGTCACAAATTCGGGCAGTCAACATTTTACCGAAGGCGAAAAGGGGTTGGTTGACGGAAAATACCTGCAAATGATGCCTCAAACGATTGAAAGTAAGATTGATTTTGTTTTCACACTAGCGCATCATATTCAAGCTAATCAGTTGACTGAGCGGATTGAAATGGGACGTCGTCAAATTTTCATGAATTATTTCTTTACGATTGCACCGAAAGAAAACGCTGTCATTGAAAAACGCATGAGCGTTTATACATCTATTGACAACGATACAGAAAATCATGATGTCACAAGTCTGCGTCAGACGGCAATTTCTGAGATGAAAGCCATTGAAAGGTCAACATTTGATGAGTTATTGCAAGCCTCTGCAGATGAATGGGCGAAAATCTGGGAGAAACACCCGATTATCATCAAATCATCAGATTTTCGAGACCAACTAGCGATTCATTTTGCTAAATATCATTTGCACGTGATGACACCAACCCATGATGCGCACATGAATATTGGGGCGAAAGGTCTGAGCGGCGAGGGCTATAAGGGACATACTTTCTGGGATACGGAAGTGTTCATGTTACCTTACTTTACCTTTACACATCCTGAGATTGCGAAAAGTCTGGTCACTTATCGTTATCTGGGGCTTGATGGCGCTCACAAAAAAGCAGCTACAAATGGTTACTCAGGTGCACAGTATCCATGGGAAGCAGCCAATCCAACTGATGGAGAAGTGACACCTGTTTGGGGTGCAGCGGATATCGTCACAGGGCAATCAACAAAAATCTGGTCAGGTTTTATTGAACAGCATATCACAAGTGATGTTGCTTTTGGTGTTAAGCAATATATTGATGTGACAGGTGATCTTGAATTTACGCAAGAAAAGGCCTACGAAATTCTGTTTGACACAGCAAAATTTTGGGGAAGTCGCCTTGAATATCATGCTGCCAAGGATTGCTATGAAATCAAAGATGTGATTGGTCCTGATGAATATAAGGAACATGTTAATAACAATGCCTATACTAATTACACAGCGCATTGGAATGTCAAGTATGCCCTAGATTTAGCCAAAGCATTACAGGAAAAAGAACCTGAAATCTTTGCTAGATTAGACGCTAAATTAGACCTGACGACTGTTTTACCAGACTTGGCAACTAAGTTAGATAAAATTTTCTTGCCTCAGCCGACAGCTGAAGGTATCATTGCACAAGATGACACTTATCTGAGTAAGAAAATTTTAGATTTGACCAAATATAAGGCAGTTGATGGTGTTGACGGACTTTTCCAGGACTATAATTTGGAGCAGGTCAATGAAATGCAGATTACCAAACAGGCCGATGTGTTATTACTCATGTTTCTGTTTGAGGGGCTATTTGATCGAGAGCTTAAACTTAAGAATTTTGAATATTATGAGCCGAAAACGACACATGATAGTTCACTGAGCTTGTCAACACATGCCATTTTATCGGCTGATCTCGGTAAACTTGCTGAATCTTACGAATTTTTCAAAAAGGCACGTAATATTGACATGGGCGAGTTTATGAAATCATCAGATGATGGGATTCATGCTGCCAGTCTAGGTGGTATTTGGCAGATGACAGTCTTTGGTTATGGAGGTGTTCGGGTGATTGAAGGCAAGCTCAGAATTGAGCCACATTTGCCAGAGGCTTGGAGAAGTTTAACTTATGGTTTTGATTATCAAGGCGAGGCGATAACAGTTACGGTGACGCCTGACAAATTTGAATTGACTAAGGCTGATAATGGTCAAGAGATTACTTTTGTTTCAAATAATGAGACCCATGTTTTAAAAAATAAATTAACGCTTTATACTCGTTTAAGTTTATAAAGTATACGCAACTTTTGAACTATTTTTCGTCAATTCGAGGCGATAAGACGAAGGCGTACAGGTGTACGTCAAGACTTATCAACGACGAAGTGGCGGATCTAGTCAAAAGTGCATACTTTATAGGATTAAATGAGTATACGTAGGAGGAAAATGATGACAAATTGGAAAAAAGTTTTAACTGTTGGTGCAGTAGTTATTGCGGGACTTTCACTTGCCGCTTGTGGTAGTAATAATGCTGATGATGGCTCAAAAGAGACGGATTTTAAAGGTAAAACTTTGAAACTCGGCGTCTGGGGCGGTAATGAATCAGAAGAAAAATCACTTAAAGCAGTGATTTCAGGCTTTGAAAAAGAAACAGGTGCAAAAGTTAGCCTGAAAACTTACACGGATTACAACACGCAAATTCAAACCGATTTGATTGGAAAAACGGCGCCAGATGCTTTCTATGTCGACTCGTCTTACTATCCATTTTTGGCCAGCAAAGGCGCGCTCGCTGAATTGGATAAAAAAGCCTTTGATTCAAGTGCTTACTATGAAAATCTGACCAAAGCTTTTTCAGATGGTGATAAACTCTATGCTATTCCAAAAGATTTCTCAACTTTGGCACTTTACAAAAATACAGGTATTTTTGAAGATGTCGGTGTTGACCCAGAAACGGTTCCAAAATCTTATGAGGAATTAGTAACATGGTTACCAGATTTTCAAGCGAAATTAGACGCCAAATATGGTGCTGGTAAAGTTAAAGCGATGAGCTACACCCCTGAACTAGCTCGTTCTTATCATCTGGCAGCGCGTGATGGTGCTGAGCCAATTAAAGATGATGGCACGCCAAACCTTGCTGATAAAAAAGTGGTTGACAATCTATCAATCTTGAAAAAATTAGTTGAGACAAAAGCAGTTGTGACACCACAAGAAATCGGTGCAGGCTGGAATGGAGAAGCTTTCGGTACAGGCAAAATTGCTATGATGGACGAAGGTAACTGGGTTTATCAAACACTGAAAACAGAATTTTCAGATATCAAATTCTCAGTATCACCAATGGCAACTTACAAAGCTACTGAAGGTGGCATGATGTTCTCAGTTGGTTGGGGGAAATATGCAGGTACTAAAAATTCAGCACTTGCTGACGCTTGGATTAAATATGCCACTGGCAAAACAGGTATGACCGAGTGGGTCAATGGTACAGGGACATTGCCGACACGTGAAGATGTTGCAAGTACAGCTGATATTAACAAAAATGAAGATTTGAAAATTCATTTGGCAGCCGTTGACTATTCAACAGTTTGGCAAAAAGGTGTGAGCTTGACAACGATTAACAATGCTTACATGAACTACTGGCCAGAAGTTGCAGATGGTAAATCATCACTTGAAGAAGCAATGAAAAAAGCTGATAAACAAGCACAAGATGATATTGATAAGGCGGAATAAAATTTGCCATAGCAAGCAGAGGTTCGACTCCTCTGTTTGTTATAGACTCGAGTGAGCATAAACAAAATTGGGCGGTCCCAAGGAGGAAATCATGGCGACTATGAAAGTCAAAAAATCAAAGCGTGAATTAAATGAAATGTTGCAAGGTTATGCGTTTATTACGCCAGCAATCTTAGTTTTACTAGTATTCTCAATCATTTCAGTTTTATTTGCGATTTATCTATCCTTTAATAAAGTTGATTTATTCACAGGCAAGTATACTTGGAATAATTTTAGTAATTATCTCAATATTTTCAAAGATCCTCGGAGTTTGATTGCCTTAAAAAACACGGCACATTTCGCCTTGTTTGTGATACCAATTCAGACAGTCATTGCACTCGTGATGGCTTATGTTTTAGCCAGCCGTGACGTGAAAGGGAAGAAAATTTTTCGCCTGATTTATTTTCTGCCGACTTTGACAAGTTCTAGCGCCTTGACCATTATTTTCATGTTTTTATTCAATATCAATGGGCCAATCAATGATTTTCTGATTGGTTTAGGCCTTTATCAGACACCAATTAACTTTTTGCAAGAGCCACAATATGCCTTGAAAGTTATCATGGCGATGAATATTTGGTCAACCGTACCTTACTTCATGACCATCTATCTAGCATCGCTTGTTGATTTGCCACATTCGCTCTATGAAGCAGCGGAAATTGATGGCGCCAATGCTTTTGAGAAATTGCGTTTTATTACCATTCCTTACCTCCGACCGATTACAACCTATGTGATTTTGACAGGGATTATTGGGACTTTTCAAATGTTTGACCAAGCCTATATTTTCTCTAACGGAAGTGGTGGGCCAAATAATTCGACTCTGACTTTAAGTCTTTTGATTTATCAGAATGCTTTCGGGCAGATGCCAACAATGGGCTTTGCGGCAGCACTTGCTGTTGTACTTGCCATCATTATTTTCATCGTCAGTCGAATTGCTGAAAAATTAAATGGAGGGAAGTAACCATTTATGAAGAAAACGAAAAAACAAAAAGCACTCAAAATTTTACTTTATGTGATTTTGAGTGGCTATGCTCTTGTCACTTTTTATCCCTTTATTTGGGCAGTTGCTGCAAGTTTTAAGCCATTGAAAGAAATCGTATCGGGTGGTATGGCTATTTTTGGTGGCAAATTTACTTTGGCGAATTATGACTATATTTTGGGTCGCAGTGATAATTTTACACATTGGTTTGTCAATTCAGTCATTGTGTCAATCATTGGTACAGCGATTAATCTTTTTCTAAATACCATGGCAGGCTATTCATTAGCTCGAATTAATTATCCAGGGCGTCAGCGGATTTATTGGACGATGTTGGCTTTGATGATGGTGCCAGGACAAGTTTTGCTGATTCCAAATTATCTGATTATTTCAAGTCTAGGCATGAAAGACACTTTCACCGCATTAATCTTGCCAGCAGCCATTAACCTCGGGAATATTTTCATGATGCGCCAATTTTTCCTCAGTTTTCCCAAAGATGTTGAAGAAGCAGCAACGATTGATGGTCTGTCGAAAACAGCAACGTTTTTTAGAATTGTGATGCCCTTGGCTAAGCCGAGTATTTCGACACAAGCAGTTTTCGTTTTCATGGGTTTTTGGAATGAATTTTTGAAACCCATGCTTTATTTGACAACGCCATCAAAATACACCTTGACATTGGGCTTGCAGACTTTTAAATCACAAAATGCAGGTCAACGTTGGGATCAGATTATGCCAGCGAGTATCATTTCGATTGTCCCGATTGTGATTCTATATATTTTATTTAATAAATATTTCTTGCAAGGTGTGAGAATGGACGGCGAAAAATAATAGCGACTAAGTCGCTATTTTGATGAGGAAGGAAGTTTGAAGATGACAGATTTTAACGATTTTGGTTTTGATTTTATAGTAACTTTAGATGATTTAGGCAATACATCACCGCAAAATATTGAAACTTTATTTGCACAGGCGAATGGCTCTTTGGGTGTGCGTGCGAGTTTGCCAATCCCGTCAGTTGAGAGCAATCCGGGGTGTTTTATCAATGGCTATTATGAAAGTCATGATATTATTTATGGTGAAAATGCCTATGGTTATGCCAAAAAGCATCAGACAATGGTCAAATTGTTCGATTTGCGGACGATTGATTTTGAAATTGAGGGAGAAACTGAGTTCGACTTGCTCAAACAAGAATTACAACTCAATATGGCAACAGGTATTTTACTTGAATGTTATCACTATCAAACGCAATCAGGTAAGAAAATACAGCTAGAAATTGAAAGCTTTACAAGTCATGCAGCTAGAGGTGTCTACGCTCAAAAAATTTCAGTAACCACCTTGAATTTTTCAAGTGTTATCAAGCTGAGCAAACAAGCACGCCATATCAAACCAGAGGGACAGGATAACTTTGACCCTCGTTTCAAATCATCAGGTGCTGATTTGATGATTTCGGATAATCAGTATACGACCAAAAATAGTCAGCTTGACTTGTTTGTTAAATTTGATAGCTTTGATGAAACGGTTGCCTTATGTGAAAATATCCCTTTTACTTTTAAACAACTTTATCATGTGTCACGTGATAATCATTTTTCAGATGGTGGTTATGATGACTTAAAATCGCAACAAATTAGCATTTTTAATGATTTCTGGGCAAGCTCAGATATTGAAATTACAGGCGATGATAAATTGCAAAAAGGCATTCGATTTAACCTCTACCATTTATTCAACTCAGCAGGTCGAGATGGTCAGACGAATTTTGCGGCCAAAGGTCTGACTGGCGAAGGCTATGAGGGACATTATTTCTGGGACACAGAACTGTATTTATTGCCCTTTTTTATCTACACACAACCTGATATCGCAAAGGCTTTATTGACATTTCGGTGCAATATTTTACCGCAAGCACAAAAGCGAGCAGCGGAACTTGATTTTAAAGGAGCGCTTTTTGCTTGGCGAACGATTAATGGTGAAGAAACATCAGCCTACTATCCAGCGGGTACGGCACAACTTCATATTAATGCTGACATTGCCTATGCTTTTGAGCTTTATGATGCTGTAACGGGCGACCAAGACTTTATTAGGGTCAATCGTGAGGTCATCTATGAAACTGCTCGTTTTTGGTTAAGCTATGGCTTTATGAGTGAGCGCGGTTTTGAAATTCATGAAGTGACAGGACCAGACGAATATACAGCCCTTGTCAATAATAACTACTATACCAATAAAATGGTTCAAAATAACCTTTACTATGCGGCGAGACTTGCTGTTAAATTTGATGAAACGCTTTTGGAAGAAGCCTTGAAATGGTCAACAGCAGCGGATAAGATGTATTTAGGTTATGATGAAAAACGGCAGATTACCAAGCAAGACGATACTTTTCTTGATAAACAAGTCTGGGATTTTAAGCAGACACCAGCCGAAAAATATCCCCTCTTACTTCATTTTCACCCGATGAAAATCTACAAGCACCAAGTTTTAAAACAGGCAGATACAATTTTAGCGCATCTATTATTTCCAGAATCTCCAGAACAAATGGCGCGTGATTATGATTTCTATGAACCTTTGACAACACATGATAGCTCGCTTTCACGTGCCATTTATGGCGTTCTTGCAAGTTATATCGGTCGCAGTGAGCAGGCCTATGATTTCTTTTCGGAAGCAGCTACCATGGACTTGGACGATATTCAGGGCAATGCAAGTCATGGTATTCACGCAGCCAATATGGGTGGTTCATGGCTCGGTTTAATCTACGGTTTTGCAGGTTTACGACTTGATAAGGGACAAATTAAAACGACCAATCATCTTCCCAAGCAAATTAAATCTCTGAAATTTAAACTCACTTTTCAGGGGAAACAGCAGGAGATTGTTATTGAAAATGATTGATGCTTTGGGAACATTGCTAGTTTGATGATTAAAACGGGTTACATGTTGGAAGCCATCAATCAATATAAAAATACCTCAGAAATGGACTGTCTCTGAGGTATTTGGGATGTGAGTCATGATAGTGTACTACTTCTATATTCTATTGTCAGGTAAGGAAAATTGTGGATTGAGAAATTCATTTTTTTATTTAATCGCAGTTTAGTTATTGCTATTAGCTTTAAACGCGTTAAGTGGTTGTACATAATTTTTAGTAGACTTTAGTGAGTTATATGCTTTAGAATTGCTAAGATTTTATTCTATCTACTTTTTCCGATTTTTCGACAGATCTCAGCATGATTTAACAATTCCTTGCTTGAAATCTATTGAGATTTAATGAGGTACTTCTTTTTCAAAAATCGCAGTATAGAGCGGTTTATGCTGTCTATTGCGACCTATCCATATTATGTGCTATAATGTTAGAATGAAAAAGAAATTAGCGATTGATGCAATGGGTGGCGATTTTGCACCTCAATCTGTTGTCGAAGGCTGTCTATTGGCGAGAGCTGAATTTCCAGACACTGAGTTTATTTTATTTGGTGATGAAATGAAAATTCGTCCCTTGTTGCCTGATGACACCAATATCACCGTTGTCCACACGACTGAAAAGATTGACTCTGGTGAAGCTGACCCAGTCAAAGCGATTCGACGTAAGAAAACGGCAAGCATGGTACTAGCTGCGACAGCGGTTAAAAACGGCGAGGCAGATGCACTAGTTTCTGCAGGAAATACCGGTGCACTACTTGCGAGTGGTATCTTTACAGTTGGCCGCATCAAGCAAGTGGATCGTCCCGGTTTGCTGTCAACTCTACCAACATTGGACGGTAAAGGATTCGATATGTTAGACCTCGGTGCCAATGCTGAGAATACCGCACACCATCTCTATAACTTTGCTATTCTGGGTTCTTTCTACGCTTCAAATGTCAGAGGTGTGTCGTCTCCCCGTATCGGACTTTTGAACAACGGTTCTGAAGCCAGTAAGGGTGCACCATTGCAGAAAGAGGCTTATGAGATTCTTTCTGCTGATAAGAGCTTGAACTTTATCGGTAATGTCGAAGCGCGTGATTTGATGAGCGGTGTAGCTGACATCGTCGTTGTGGATGGTTTCACCGGTAATGCTGTTCTTAAATCCATCGAAGGGACGGCATCAAGTTTGATGAAACTGCTGAAAACATCAATTAGTGAGGGGGGGATTATCTCCAAAATTGGTGCATTATTAATGAAAAAATCTCTCTACAGTTTAAAAGATGCGTTAGACTATGAAAAAGCAGGCGGAGCGGTCTTGTTTGGCTTGAAAGCACCTGTCATCAAGAGTCATGGTTCTTCAAATGCTAACGCGATTTTTGCGACACTTAAACAAACGCATAAAATGCTAGAAACTGACGTGGTTGGGAAATTAGTGCAACATTATCAGGAGGACAAATAAATGGCAATCAGTAAAACAGATCTTTTTGCTAAGATAAAAGAAAATTTAGTGGAGACATTGGAGCTGAATGCAGACCATGTCACGCTAGAAACGAATGTTGTTGAAGATTTAGGCGCAGATTCGATTAGCTTGATGGAATTCACCTTGGCTTTAGAAGACGAATTTGGTATCGAAATCTCTGACGAAGATGCAGAACATATCTTGACTTTAGGTCAAGTTGTCGACTATGTTTCTGATAAAATGACTTAAATCATTTGATTATTATAAAAACACAGGATTTGGCCAGTCGCTAGATCCTGTATTTTTATATTGATTAGTCAAATTGGTGCTTTTAAGCTGAAAAATGTGTGTGACTGCTTTTTATCGTCTTGTTTGTTGGCATCGGCAGGTACAAAATACGCCTTGCAATAGTGGGAGAATTGCACCGATATTTTATCGCCCTTAAATTGTTCAGCAATCACCTCGACCTGCTGTTGGCTGAAAATTGACGGGAGCAGATTAAGCCATTTAGGGTTGATTTGAAAGTTGTCCTGAATAACTTGGAGGGCTGATTTGAGAATTGTCGCATGATCAAAAGCTAACTGCTGTTCAGGGATACCATCAATCTGCAGTTGATGTGTTTCAGAATTGACTGAAAAATCAAACCATTGAGCGCGTGCAGCATCGTCACCAGCTTGAGTCTGTGGAAAGTTAGGCAGATAGACCAAATGCGCCACCGTGACCACCCAGCCTCTAGGATCACGCCCAGGTGTGGCAATCGTCTTTAGCTGATTCACAAGTTTGGGGTCTATCTGGAGATGGGTTTCCTCAAAGACTTCGCGAATGGCGGCTTGTGTCGTGTCCTCAGTTTTATCTAGAAAGCCACCAGGTAGCGCCCAATGATGCAAATCAGGGTGTGCTTTACGCTGGATTAACAAGAGGTTGACCCGATTTGTTACCGGATTATAAGCAAAGATGACATTATCAACTGTCACGCTAGGCGTTTCATAAGTTTGTCTATCTTGTTTGGCATACCAAACCAAGAACTCTTTTTCGGTTGCCTGATGTTCGTAGTAGTCTTTTTCAGCAGCTTTACTTGTAAATTTTAGCATGAAGTCTCCTTTTTAAAATTAATTTTTAAGGTGCAATGAGATTGTTTTAAGTTTAACTTAGGAGACACCTGATGTCAAATTTTTTATCATATAACATATTATATGATAATCCCAAAATTAGGTTATTAGTTGCTATAATATAATAAGTAAGTTAAAATGAAAGTAGGAAGAACTTTATAATTAAAATCGGATAGCGTGCGTGTGATAGCGCAGAAAGAGAGGATTGTATGAAAAAAAAATTATGGTGGCAATCAAGTGCTATTTTACTGATAGTACCAACCCTGCTTGCTAGTTCTGGTTGTAAAAAAGAGGATACAGTCAAGCCAAAGAAAGAAGAAAAAAAAGTTGAGCTGATGAAACAACCTTATAAAAACGAGGAGTTTGCGACGGGGACTTATGTTGAGGTCTTAATTTATGATAAAGATCATGGTGACGCAGACTTTGAAGTTGTCAAAAATCGATTGAATGACTTAGCAGCGAAGTTTGAAGTCTATGAACAAGGTGAAAGTGAACTAGATAAAGTTAATGCCCAAGCTGGCGTTCAACCTGTTAAGGTTTCAAATATCACTTATGAGTTAGTTCAGGCTTTGGATAAGTATGCGCAGACTTCTGATGGTTACTATAATCCTGCGGTTGGTGTGATGACTCATCTCTGGCATATTGGTTTTTCAGATGCCCAAGTCCCTTCTGATGATGCGATTAAGGCAACATTGGATAAAGTGAATATTGATGACATTGTCTTAGATGATAAAAAACAAACGGTTTTCCTGAAGAAAAAAGGGATGATGATTGAAGCTGATGGGATTGGTAAAGGCTTTATCGGCGAACAATTACTGAAAACACTTAAAGAACGAGGTGTGACAACGGCAGTTGTTAATTTAGGTGGTCATGCTTATACCATGGGAGAAAATCCAAACCATAAAGATGGTGCTTGGGAAGTTGGCATTGCCAATCCGACATTGGGAGAAAATCAAGACAGTCCTTTAGTCGGGATGTTGACAAGCAAACACACGAGTTTTAATACAACTAACTATTACGGTCGCTATCTAAAATCAGGCGATAAAATCTACTCTCATCTGATGGATACGAAGACGGGATATCCGTTAGAGACGGATTTATTGAGTGTGACGATAGTTGGTGATACACCTTACCATGACGATGCCTATAGTAATGCGCTGATTAACATGGGGTTGGAGAAGGGCATGAAATATGTGAATGACCATGATGAACTAGATGCGATATTCATTACGAAAAATAAAGAAGTGCATATCTCTAAACATATTCCAGAGGAATTTGAGTTACTGGATAAATCGTTCAAAGTGGTTCAAGGTGTTGCTAAAAAATAAACTAAAAAGTTGAAAGGTTATGGTGATGATATGAAAAAGAGAAAAAGTTTTAAATTATTAACAATAGCGATGACGCTTTTAGCTAGTATTGTCGTTTCGACACAGACTTTAGCGAGAGAAAAAGGCGATTCTAAAAAAGATAAAGAAACTCGAAAAATAGATATTGATTTACGCTTCAATCAACGATTTACAGAAGAAAAAAAAGCGGTTGAAACAACTACAACTGATAAAACGGCACCGAAATTAGTAGAACCAGATGTCCAAGCAACGCCTGCCCCTACACCCGCCCCCACTCCCGATCCGGAGCCCACCCCTCCTGCGCCGACGCCCGCCCCGGATCCTGCCCCCGCACCCGCCCCAGTAACGACGAATGCTTTATCTATGATTGGCACAGTAATTCCGTTTCAAAATGGCGGTATGGGCAGTGGTCAGGCAATCATTGATGCTAATCCCAATGGTACCGCATCAACTTGGGGTGGTGCGACCCCCTATTCAGGAACAGACGGGTTAAACACTCACTTTATTGGTCACCATTGGGGGGCATTTGATCCTGTATTGAGCTTAGGAAATGGTGGTACGGTGACAATCTATGATGAAAATGGTCAAGCATTTAACTATGCTATCTACAAAATTGTCGTCGTTGATACCTATGGCAATGATGTGAGTACGGGTGCCTCTATGTACGGAGAAATCACCTCCACAGGTGGTGGTGAGAGAATCGTTTTGCAAACTTGTATTGATGAAACAACAAGACGCATTGTTTTTGCTTCATAAGTTTTTGCCTTAATTAAAAATATGCCTTGAAAGTTAGAATCGTCCAACTTTCAGGGCATATTTTTTATTGAATTAATCAAGACCACCTTGAAAATCGGTGTCAATATCTTGCACATATGCTTTGTAGTAATTGACTAGACTATTTTTAAATTCTTGGTAGTCATCTTCACTGTAATTTCGTTGCTCATCAATTTGTGCTTTAAAATGTGGTAAATTTAATTCTGTTCGAATGCGTTGCTCTAATTCTTCTCTAGTCATCAGTTGTTTTCTCCGTGTCAGTTTTGTTATCAGGTGTGTCAGGGGAATCAAACTGCCAAGTGATATGCCCAGCATTTGATTTGTCTATCGTGGGTTGAAATTCCGTAATAGTTGGTGGTTTTTCGATGGCAGGTCGTAATTCAAAGGGGAGGTTATCATTTAAGAGGTTGTCGGTCACTTGCTCGTCAATAAAATCATCGGCTAAGTTATCGCTCGGAGCATTGTTTGAACCAGTATTCAAATGCTCAGTCCAACTCTCTTCCAAAATTTTGCCTAGGTTATCAGACGAGTCAGTGCTTAAAACACTGGTCAAGTCGTCAGTCGGAATATCGCTAAAGTCATCAGTCAAGTCAGGACTTAGAGTATCACTTCCCTCCTGATCGGGTAGGGGATTTTGATTGAGAAATTGCATCAGGAAATCAATATTCTCAGGCGGTGTCTCAGTTGGTTTGGGAAGATCAAGCTCCCCAAATGAAGGTAAATTTCTGTCACGCAAGATGCGCTCGTAATCATAATTTGCATTATCAAACTCTAGTTTAGCCGTATCGTAAACCGTTTGTGCATGAAAGACGGTATAAAAGGCAACTTGGGAGCTTGCATCCTGCACTTGCTTGGTTCCTTGGGCAACATCGTATTCTTTTTTGGTGATATCAATTTTATGATTAGCTGATTTAATCTCTTCCTCTGATGCGTAGAGTTTTTCCTCTAAATAACTGGCGTGTTGAATGGCGAGAGAATAATTGATAGTTTTGGTTTCAAAATTTTTTTGTGCATCAGCCCGCTTTTTTTGAGCTGTTTCTAGCTGATTCATCGCAAGGTTGAGTGCATCAGAAGCTTCTTGATAGGCAAGTTCTGCTGCTAGAAGTCGAACTTTGGCTTGTAAAAGTAAATCAGTCATTTGCTTCCTTTATCTTTAGATACATTTATAGTTGGTTGAACATCTGAATAAGATGTCTGGTTAGAGTGTCACTTTTTTTGTCGATCAATGTCTTCCAGACGAAGTTGTAAGGCACGTTCGTACTTCCCTAAGCCATCAGAATGAAAATAATGGACATCTTTTAGTTTGTCAGGCAGATATTGTTGGTCAATCCAGTGGCCCGGGAAATCATGAGGATACTGATAATTTTCAGCTCGTCCCAGTTTTTTGGCACCAGCATAGTGGCCATCCTGTAAATGAGGAGGCATCGGTAATGCACCATGTTTGTGTAAATCTGCGATAGCTGCATCCATAGCTTTATAGGCAGCATTGGATTTAGGAGACAAGGCCAAATCCACCACGACATTGGCTAATGGAATCCGTGCTTCTGGAAAACCTAGTCGTTCGGCTGCGGTGACAGCCGTCACAGTGCGAGCACCAGCATCGGGATTAGCGAGACCAACATCCTCATAGGCGATAACCATGAGCCGCCTAGCCAAACTTTGCAAGTCGCCACCCTCAATTAAACGCGCCGCATAATGCAAGCTGGCATTGACATCCGAGCCACGAATTGATTTTTGAAGTGCCGATAAGAGATCATAGTGGGCATCGCCATCCTTATCAAAGGTCGCTGCAGATTTTTGCAAAGAGTTAGCCATATCATCCAAGGTCACATGGTGTTCAGAACTCGATAAAACGGCAAGCTCTAGAGAATTCAAAGCGGACCGAACATCACCATTTGTTGAATGAGTTAAAAACTGTTTGGCGTCCTCATCAAGCGTGACATCAAAGTCAAAACCACGGTCAGAATCAGAGATAGCATGTTCAACTGCAACGCTAATATCTTCAGGTGTCAAAGGTTTTAACTCGAAAATTTGAACCCGACTCCGGATGGCAGGTACCACACTGAAATAAGGATTTTCAGTAGTAGCACCAATTAAAATAATCTCGCCATTTTCAAGTAATGGTAACAAAAAATCTTGTTTAGGTTTATCCAAACGATGAATTTCATCCAAAAGAAGAACGAGTTGTCCGGAAAACTGGGCTTCTGCTGCAATTTCTTGCAACTTTGTTTTTTTGTCAGATGTTGCATTAAAAGTCCGAAAAGCCATATCTGCAGTCCCTGCAATGGCAGAGGCAATCGACGTCTTCCCGATACCGGGAGGCCCATAGAGAATCATTGAACTTAGTAGCTTGGTTTCAACCATCCGACGAATGATTTTGCCTTCGCCTACAAGATGGCGCTGGCCGATAATCTCATCTATCGTTCGCGGTCTCAAACGCCGCGCCAAATTTGCTTGCATATCTTAAGCTCCTAGTAAATGTGGTATACTTACATTATAGCATTTTTTAAGTGGTTGAAAGTAACTCAGGGTAGTGACGATAGAAGGATACCCCTGTGGAGGAGAAATATGTCAAAGTATGGTTTTTTAGACGTGTTAGACAAGGCTTTAGCAAAAGATTTTACGTACGATTATGAGATTAACTGGGATAAGAAAAACCATGCGGTAGAGATTTTTTATCTCCTTGATGTTGAAAATCCCGGTGTGGCTGTGACGGATACGGAAGATGATGCACAAGCTTCTAGTGAAAATATTTCATTTGAAGATGCGGTTGTTTTTTATAACCCTGCCAAATCAAAAATCGCAGTTGAAGAGTATCTGGCTAGTTTTCCCTATGAGCCCAAAAAAGGCTTGTCACAAGAATTTATCACGTATTTTGTGACTTTTTTACAAGAAACAGCAGACAATGAATTAGATGCATTGACCGACTTTTTAAGTTCTGATGCTGCAGAATTTGCAGGCACATTTGATTTAGCAGCCTTTGAAAAAGGACGCGAAATGTTAGAGGAAACAGCATTTTTTGCCTATCCTCGATATTAATTTGGAGAAAATAAACATGAAAAAAGTAACAGGACTATTAGCGATTTTACTGATAGCGATTATCACCATAACAGCTTGCGGTGGTAAAAAGTCAGAAACGAAAAAAACATCAGGTGCTTCAAAAAGCAAGGTAAGTCAAACTGTCTCAAAATCAAGTCAGGCTTCCTCATCAGTAGCGACTAGTCGTGATAGCTCGGCTTCAATTCCAGATGATTTGCATGGCGAAGCTGAAGAAAGTCAATGGTCAGAACAATCTAGTGAGGCAGCTAAAGTGATGACAGTTGTCGAAGCGCGTCAAACTTTGCGAGATTTGAACATCAATGATAGCAATTTTTCAAATGCTGATATTAATAAATACATTTTAGAAGCACAAGCAGCCGGACAAGAGTTTGGGCCTTATATGGTCGCACAAGGTTTTGAAGCCTTAAACTAAAGCGAGCATTATCGCTTTTTTGTCTTGCTAAGCCGCACTATCAGTTGAAGAATTTGAAGGAATAAATAAACAATGAATAACTGGAATGGATTATCAGTCGAAGTTTCACGTGAAACTGAAGATGCCGTCAGCAATATTTTAATTGATGCAGGCGCTCAAGGCGTTGCGATTGAGGACACACAAGATTATCTGGATAATCTGGACAAATTTGGTGAGATTTTACCTGAGATTGAGCAGCTAGAGACGGTCATCATTAAGGCCTACTATCCAGAAAACCTCTCAATTATCGAGATTGCTGAAAGTGTCAAAGGACAGATTTCAGGTCTCCTTGCCTTTGACTTAAATCCCGGGGACTTTACCGTCACCACCCAAAGTCTGGCTGAAAATGACTGGTCAGATAGCTGGAAACAGTATTTCTTGCCCACTCGGATTTCCCACGGTTTGACGATTGTGCCGTCTTGGACAGATTATGCGTCAGCATCTGCCGATGAAAAAATCATTCGCTTGGATCCAGGTATGGCTTTTGGAACAGGGACGCACCCGACGACTAAACTCTCTTTATTTGCCTTGGAGCAGACCTTGCGAGGTGGTGAGACCCTGCTAGATGTCGGTACGGGCTCAGGTGTCCTCTCTATCGCTGCGCATCTCCTAGGGGCTCAAAACATCCATGCTTTCGATCTGGATGATGTGGCGGTGAAAGTTGCCGAAGAAAATATCCAGCTCAATCCGGATATGACGAACATTACCGTTAAATCAGGCGATTTACTCAAAAATGTGACGTTTAAAGCGCATGTCATCGTTGCTAATATCCTAGCCGACATTCTCATGAACGTCATTGACGATGCCTATAACCTCCTGTATGACGGTGGATTTCTGATTATGAGCGGGATTATTGACAGCAAATCGCAGATGATTCTGGATAAATGTCATGCGGCTGGTTTCGCCCTTGTGACGCGGATGCAGCAAGGCGAGTGGCACTGTGTCATTTTACAGAAAGCAGACGACGATGCTAGTGTTATCGGAGGATAAGCGCAGATGCAACAGTATTTTTTGAACCAAAAATGCCCAGAAATTGGCGCCATTTTTACACTTGAAAAAGCGGATAGCCACCACCTTTTCACCGTCATGCGGGCGCAAGCGAAAGAAAAAGTTCAGGTCGTTTTTTCAGATCAAACCCTCACCTTAGCTCAGGTTAATGGTGATCAGGCGACTTTAACTCTGCTCAAAACTTTAGCAAGAACAGTAGAGCTACCCTTAGGCGTGACGATTGCTGTGGGACTTCCCAAGAGCGATAAATTAGAGTTTATCGTGCAGAAAGCGACTGAACTCGGGGCGCAAGCCATTCTAGCCTACCCAGCGCAATGGTCAGTGACCAAACTTGACGCCAAGAAAGCCACCAAAAAGCAAGAGCGCCTAGAAAAAATAGCCAAAGGTGCAGCAGAGCAATCCAAGCGGCTAATGATTCCTGAGACAGCGATTTTGGGCAATCTTAAAGCCTTGACTGACCAGTTTGATCAATATGACCAAGTTCTGATTGCTTATGAAGAATCAGCTAAAGCAGGTGAAACAGCAGCCTTTGTTGACAGATTATCACAGTTGCAGTCAGGCGAAAACCTGCTCGTCATTTTTGGTCCAGAAGGTGGTTTATCACCAGAGGAAATCGAAATCTTCACGCAACTTGGTGCTATTAAAATCGGTCTCGGCCCACGGATTATGCGTGCAGAGACAGCACCCTTATATGTTTTGTCTGCTATTTCTTTTTATACGGAATTAATGAGATAAATGGGAATTTGTTGCATATGTCGATATAAAGTTTGACGTGTATTTTAAAAATCAGTATAATGGCAGTAAGCAGTAAGCAGTAAGCAGTAAGCAGTAAGCAGTAAGCAGTAAGCAGTAAGCAGTAAGCAGTAAGCAGTAAGCAGTAAGCAGTAAGCAGTAAGCAGTAAGCAGTCTTTCAATAATGAAAACGTTTACTTATCGCTTGTTTGTGTTCTTTCGGTTATGCTATTTGTCTGTATTTACTAAGTAAAGTAATGGAGAAAGATAGATGTTAGATTTTAGAGATTTAGGCGCTCACTATCGAAAAGTGCGGGAGTCTAGGGGCTATACTATGGGAGATGTCACAAGTGATAATTTGAATAAATCTCAGGTGTCAAGATTTGAAAATGGGACACAAATGTTATTGTTAGATGGTTTTATGCATGCAATTAGTGGTTTAAATATGACCATGAGTGAATTTTTTTTAACGATTGGCAATTTTGAGGCAGGCAGTCTACAGACATTTGGGAAAAAACTGCAAGATTTAATCAATGCTCAAGACATTGACGGACTTAAAGCGCTGATTACCCGAAAACCACGAACAAATGAAAAAAAGATTTTTAATGTCAAGGTTAAGTGTGCTATTCGTGAATTGTCGGGGCAAAATTTGTTGACAGATGAGGAGTGTCAATTTGTTGATAAATATCTGACGGATCGTGAAGAATGGACTGCTTTTGATATTTCTGTTTTTGGGATGTGCTTAGAGTCTTTAGATACAGATATAGTTTATCAGCTAGGGTTGCAACTCCTAAAAAAAGATAAATTCAGAATTTTGCCCTACAATGCTCGTATTGCCAAAAGAACACTTGTCAATGTCTATGTCTATATGGTGCTTCATGGTCGATTTATATATGCTGATGAATTTGAAAAAAAACTGGCTACTTTACTGAAAGTAGCTGATACGGAAGAAAAAATTACTGTTCAAATTTTTAGAAAGATTTCAAAATACCGGCAAGAAAAGGAACCAGAACTGTTGATGGAAATTGATAGAGATATTCAAAATTTGAAAGATTTGGGTGCTACAGGATTGGCGAGAATGGTTGAAAGTTTCTTAGTTAGCTTTAAATAAAAAAAGCATTTTTACGACATATCGAAATGTTATAAAAGTGCTTATTTTTGTTGTTTATTACCAATCAGGGTTTAAAAATCCACGAAGAAAATCTAGCATGACTATTACCTCCTTATAGTTGATGATTCTATTTTATCAAATTTAAAAAAGGAAAACGTGGCGTTGCTAACTTGCAACACTTTTTGTCATAAACCGTTGCAAGTTAGCAACTTTTCGCATAGGAGTGTTTAAAGTGGTAGAATTGCTTTGTAAGTTAGTTCGAACGATTTGCGAGAAATTGAACAAGGATTATATTTTGGTTCTTGTCGGAAAGGAGGAGGGTAATGGTTAAAAAAATGAAGAAAAATGCTCTATTGATAGCGATTGTTGCGACATTGCTTGGTTTAGGTGCGAAAAATGTTGTATCAGCTGCTCAAATAGCAGATGTTGCAAATACTCGATACGAAATCTGGTATGTTTATGGTGGCTCAAGTACAACTTATACGTGGAGAACTTTGAATTTCCGCAATGGATTTAGGTACACCACATCAGCAGAACGTCGTGATTACGGCATAAATCCAGGTTATCTCTACACCTATCACTATACAACTTACTAAAAGCTAACGTAGGGGCTGCGCTTGTAGTCTCTATGTTTCATTTGAACGGATAAAACATGACATTATTTTACTTTGAACTCAAACGATTCATAAAAAATCCCAAAAATAAAATTTGCTTAGCACTGCTTACCCTTATTTTTGGAGGCTTGTTTATCATGGAGCAAACAACTTTTAAGCAAAAATTCTCAGAAGCAGATTTAGTTATGACTAGGGCAAATCTACAACAGTCAAAACAAGCGGTAGAGCGCCTAAAAAATGAAGCTAAATTAAATCCAGATGATGACAAGATAGCTCAAGACTTGCTGGTTGCTCAAGAAGATGTAAAAGTTTTCTCAAGTCAACTATCAGCTTTAGAGAAGAAAGATTTTGATAAATTTGCTGAACTAGAAAATCAACGGAATAGCGCACAGCTAGAGTTAATTTCTCAAGAAGACTCAGATGAATATAGAAATCTAGTATCGAGTATTAAGTATTACGAAGCCGTGAAAGCAGTTAATGGGAAAATGAGTGTCGCTATCAACGAGACTAGTGAGGCGGCATTTACAGTTGGTCGGTCAGTGATGGCTTGGCTGTCATCAGCAGCTATCTTTGTTTTAATCACGGTCTTAATCGCAGATGGTGTCAGCAGTGAGATTGAAAGTTCACAAATCAGATTTTATCAATTAATAGGCGGTCGTAAATTTAAACATCTATTGTTAAAATTAGGGGTTCCGATGATCAGCATCCTCTCAATAACCGTTATCAGCTTTTTTTGCCAGTATTTGATAAAAGGTGCTACAGATAGTTTTGGCACATGGCAGTATCCCTATTTGATGGCAGATGGGACAATTCTACCGATCTGGCAAGTGAGTCTCAAAGCAATGTTATTATTTTTAGTTGCCCTTATTTTTATCGGTAGCTTGGGTCAACTCCTAGCCCTCATCTTCAAAAAAAGTTTGGTTGTGATTGGTTTGATAGTTGTCTGCTTGACTGGCTTTCTGACCTTGGCGCAAGAAGAGTGGTTTCAGCCGATTAAGAAATTTTTGCCTTTTGAGTATCTGGGCTATGGTCAGATGATTAACGATATCAAAATTTTGCCCAAGAATGCTTTGATAATCGCTCTCATTTATTTAGTGAGTTTGAGCTTTCTTTTCATCGTTATTTCAGGCTATCTTTATCAACATTACCATTATCGGAAAGTAGGGAAGTCATGACAGGATTACGCGTTGAAAATTTGACGACAGACATCTTTGAAAATTTAAGTTTTGAGATGCCAAGTACAGGTTTATATGGTTTAATTGGGCGAAATGGTATTGGTAAGAGTACGCTTTTTAGTCTATTAAATGGTGAAATGAAGTTTTCAGTTGGAAAGTTGGAAGTAGGGAAACTAGCTTATGTGCCTAGTCTAGAGATATTTGATAAATACCTGACTGCCAATGATTATCTCAAGTTATTAGCATCAGAGGAGCAAGCAGTGTTCCGACAAAATTTAGAAAGGCTAGGCGGAGCAGATTTTTTTAACCAGAAAATAGGCAAATATTCTCTTGGTATGAAAGAGTTATTTGCTTTTCTGTACATTCTGTCTATTGAAAGCGATGTCTTGATTTTAGATGAGTTACTTGATGGTCTAGATGAGCAAAGACGTTTCGCTGCTTACCGTTTATTGAAAAAACATAGCCATGAAAAATTAATTTTGCTGACATCTCATAACTTATCTGAGGTCTTTGACACGACTGACCGTGTTTATATTTTAGAAAAGACTGCATTGAAGGTGATTGATAATTTGGAGACAGCTCAGGCGCAGATTTCATTTTAAGATTTAGAGTCATCACATTTGGACATTTGGAAAAGAGGCGTGTGTTTAGAACAGACCAGATTTTTTTAGAAAAATTAATTCAAGGCGCAAGTCTTTTTCTTATCCCTAAAAAGTGTTAAAATAGGACTAATTATCATCATTTTAGGAAAGGATTGAGTTTCGACTAAGGTTTATCTCTAGGTTGGCTCAAAATTAAACAGTATGGCAAGTGAACCAAATCTCACCGGCGCAGAAGTCGTCGCCCTAACAGAGCGTTATATGGGCGAACGCGATACTATTCTGGTCAAAAAAGCCTTAAAATATGCGACCAATGCACATAAAGAACAGTATCGACAGTCAGGTGAACCCTATATCATTCACCCGATTCAAGTAGCTGGGATTTTAGCCAAGCTGAAACTTGATGCGGTCACCGTCGCCTGTGGTTTTTTGCATGATGTCGTAGAAGATACAGAAAGTACACTGGATGATTTAGAAACAGCATTCGGTTCTGAAGTTCGTATTATCACTGACGGTGTGACCAAGCTCGGTAAAGTGGAGTATCAGTCACACGAGGAGCAGCTGGCAGAAAATCACCGCAAAATGCTCATGGCCATGTCTAAAGATATGCGCGTGATTCTGGTGAAATTAGCCGATCGCTTGCACAATATGCGGACACTCAAACATCTGCGCCCTGACAAACAAAAACGCATTTCTAGAGAAACAATGGCGATTTATGCGCCACTAGCGCATAGACTCGGGATTTCCCGAATCAAATGGGAGCTAGAAGACCTGTCATTCCGCTATCTTGATGAAATCGAGTTCTACCGCATCAGAGGCTTGATGAAAGAAAAACGTGCGGATAGAGAACGTTTGGTCGAAGAAGTCACGACAAAACTCAAAGACTACACTGAAAAAGCAGGCGTTGTCGGTGAAATCTACGGTCGTCCAAAGCATATCTACAGCATCTATCGTAAAATGCACGACAAGAAGAAACGCTTCGACGAGCTTTACGACTTGATTGCTGTTCGTTGTATTCTGGATACAACGAGCGATGTCTACACGACCTTAGGCTACATCCACGACCTCTGGAAACCACTGCATGGGCGCTTCAAAGACTACATCGCCAACCCCAAAGCCAACGGCTACCAATCTGTTCACACGACCGTCTACGGCCCTAAAGGCCCGATGGAGTTCCAAATTCGGACACGGGAAATGCACGAGATCGCCGAGTATGGTGTGGCCGCCCACTGGGCTTACAAAGCAGGGCGAAAGGACAAAGTCTCTGCAGATGAGATCACGCAAAACCTTAACTGGATTAGTGAGCTTGTCGAATTACAAGACGAGTCAAATGACGCCCAAGATTTTGTCAAAGCCGTTCAAGAAGACATTTTGTCTGAAAAAATCTATGTCTTCACACCAGCTGGTGCCGTTCAAGAATTACCAGCTGGATCAGGTCCGATTGATTTCGCCTATGCCATTCATACCCAAGTCGGCGATAAAGCCGTCGGTGCTAAAGTCAATGGTCGGATGACCCCACTCACGCATGTCCTAAAAACAGGAGATGTGGTCGAAATTGTGACCAATAAAACATCATTTGGCCCCAGTCGTGACTGGATTAAGCTAGTCAAAACCAACAAAGCACGCAATAAAATCAAGCAATTCTTTAAAAATCAAGATAAGGAATTGTCAATTAACAAAGGTCGTGAGATGTTGCAGGAGTATCTGCAGGAACATGGTTTTGTGGCCAACCAATATCTGGATAAAAAGCACCTCGAGCCACTCTGTGAACGCCTCAATTTCAAAGAACCGGAGTCTCTCTATGCTTCTATCGGCTTCGGCGAAACGGGTGTTGTGACCGTTTTTAACAAACTAACTGAAAATGAACGCCGCGAAATCGAGCGCGAAAAAGCCCGTAAAGAGGCGGAAGAGCTGATGAACGGCGAGGTTAAGACCAAGGGCGATGTCATGAAAATTCGCCATGATGGCGGGGTCAATGTTGCAGGGATTGATAGCCTGCTGATACGCATGAGCAAGTGCTGTAATCCTGTCCCAGGCGATGCTATCGTGGGCTATATCACCAAAGGTCGTGGCGTTTCCATTCATCGTAGCGACTGTCAAAACGTGAAAAATCAAGAAGACTATGAAAATCGTTTGATTCCAGTTGAGTGGGAAGAACAGATTGGGAACAAAGACTACGTGGCCAATATTGATATTTTTGGTTTCAATCGGACAGGCATCGCCAATGATGTCATGCAAGTCTTATCAAATACCACGAAAAATTTGATTTCAATCAATGCACAGCCAACCAAGGATTTGAAGATGGCAAATATCCATGTACAGCTAGGCATTAAGAATTTATCAGAGCTGACGACTGTTGTCGATAAGATAAAAATGGTGCCGGATGTCTATAGTGTTAAACGAACAAATGGCTAAAGTGAAGAAAAACGAAAAAAAGTTAAATATTTGTTAGCATTTGCTCAGGAAATAAGATATAATTAATGGTGTAGTAATGAGCTCATTACGAATGGTGAGGATTCTTCCCCCCCTTTGAACCTCACCGAAATTCCCTTTTTTACCAAAAACACTCTGATGGACGCATCGGAGTGTTTTAATTTTCCATTGATTCGATTTTTTTGTCTTAGATAAGACAAAAAAATGATAAAATAGAAGGTATGAAAATCGTGATTCAGCGCGTCAAGTGCGCAAGTTGTTGGATTGATCAAACGCTCGTCTCAGAAATTCAACAAGGGTTGCTACTTCTGGTTGGAATAGAAGACACAGACACAGCGCAAGATGTTGCCTATGCCGTCAGAAAAATCGTCAATATGCGAATTTTTTCAGATGAGCAAGATAAGATGAACTTGTCTGTTAAAGCTATTTCTAATGGCGCTATTTTATCCATTTCGCAGTTTACATTATTTGCGGAGACGAAAAAAGGCAATCGGCCAAGTTTTACCAAAGCTGGACAGCCTGAGCTGGCAAAAGTTTTATATGAAAAATTTAATCAAGCCATGGCTGCTGAGATTCAAACAGCTGTGGGTATTTTTGGTGCGGATATGCAAATTTCCCTCGAAAATGATGGACCAGTCACGCTGATATTGGAGACCAAGGATGGGCGAGGTATCTAAGAATAGGTCTAGTTTGCCCCCTTTTTCAAGACTCGAAAGTGTTGACAATTATCAGAGAATTTTGTATACTAATGACATACTGAATTTTCAGAACATTATGACGTTTTATGGAATAGTATGATACTGAAAGCGATGCGACATAGTCGCAAACTTCTGTAGAAAATTAGGAATTTATGGCTCTGCGCTTGGGCAGGTTCAGAAATCATCTATTTTCCTATGGCATTGCAGTTGCCGCTTTAGCGGCGTACGGAAAAGCTAAAGGCAACGTGCCTAAGTGATTTATCACTTAGGCGTTGACAAGAAGTTAGCTTGAAGTTGAAATAAGTCTAGTGGTAATAAGTCAAGTAAGACTTGTAAATTTATTTTACAAGATTTATGAAACTAAGGTACACTAAATAAGCCTACGAAAAATTCATTTTTTCGCAAGTGCTATCAAGGACTTGTGCTC
>NZ_BAAGGP010000029.1:0-30850 GCF_054658615.1 Pseudolactococcus yaeyamensis | reverse complement strand
CAGCAACTTTTCTCAAGAAAAGCCACACGACTTCAACAGTCAATAAAGGGATGATTATTTCTAGGCGCATCCGAAAAGGCTACAACTGATTTTTAAAAATAGTATAAAAAAACGCCTTTTTTAAAAAAGGTCTATTTGATAAGTGCGTCATTTGCAAAACATTAGAAAATAGCGTATAATAAAATCATGCGATGAGTCGATTTGGAACGCAAGTTCCTTATTTACGCTGAGAGATTCGGGGCCTAGCCCGTCAAGGATTGATGGAATCTTGTCAAGAAATGTGAACTTCTTGGCACGGCTATTTGTGAAAGTAGTTGCTCTGGAACACCCCTTTGTCTTTGGCAGAGGGGTGTTTTTTTGCTACTATAAAAATCTGATATATCACTTATGGTATAAAATAACCGTTTAAGGTACATTTGACCGATTAGGGTATAAATTTGGTCAGTTTAGGAAATTTGATAATATAGACGAAAAAAATCTGTTACAATAAACCTATAAAATACAAACGCTTTCATAGCTCTAAGGAAGGAGATGAGATGTTAAACTTAAAAAAATATGCAACAGTTCTACAACATGATGAATCAGACTGTGCAGCTGCAGCTCTTTCAACGGTTTGTAAGTTCTACAAAAAAGAGCTGACAATCATGAAAATCCGTGAAATTATTGGTACAGACGCTTATGGAACAAGTGTTGATGGTATTGTATCTGGTGCTGAAAAATTAGGATTTGAAGTCAAAGCGATTAAAATTCCGATTGAAGATATTGACGGCGAGTATACATTGCCAGCGATTGCGCATATCATAACAGATGCAGGTTTAAATCACTTTATCGTCATTAACAAAATCAAAAATGGCAAGTTTTGGGTATCTGACCCAGCTAAAGGTTCAGTTGAGCTGACTAAGGAGGAAATTTCTAAAAAATTCACGGGTGTGCTGGTGATTCTCTTACCCAAAAGTGAATTTGAAACTAACTACCTCGCTAAAACAACCATGTGGCAACTTTTTAAAATGGTCATGCTCCCACATAAGAAGATGTTGCTGACGGTTATTTTAGCTTCTTTTGCGTTAACGCTTTTAGGGATTTTGTCCAGCCTATTTTCGAAAGTTGTCTTTGATGAAATCATTCCCTTTCAGTTAAAGAAAACACTTTATGTCTATCTCGTCGTTTTCGGAATGGTTGGGCTAATTCAAATTTTCCTCAGTTTTTTCAGGACACATGTCTTGCTGTTTCTATCGAGAAAGATTGATATTCCAGTCCTTCTGGGTTATTATAACCATGTCTTGCGATTGCCTTATCAGTTCTTTGCGACAAGACGAGTTGGGGATATTTTAACACGTTTCCAAGATGCGATGACGATAAAGGATATATTCTCTCAAGTTTCAGTGTCGTTAGTGCTTGATTTAAGTTTGGCAGTCTTGACAGGAATCGCCCTTATCAAAATCAATCTCACTTTATTTTTCCTTGTGCTAATCGTTGTTTTGGTCAATGTTGCTCTGATTTATTTGTTCAAGAAAAGCTATAAACGCATTAACTACGAACAAATGGAGGCGGGCGCCATGATGAACTCGCAGTTGATTGAGTCTATACAGAATATAGAAACGGTTAAGGCATCTGCTCATGAAGCGGTGCAGATTGAACGACTAGAAAATAAATTTGTCAAAGTCCTCAAATTGGGTTATGAGGAAGGCAAACTCAGTAATCTGCAAGGTTCGCTATCATCACTCGTGCAAACCCTAAGTGGTATTTTCATGATTGGCATTGGCGCGATTGCCATTATTGACGGAAAATTAACGCTTGGTGACTTTATCGTTTTTCAAACACTTTCGGGTTATTTCACAGAGCCGATACAAAGTCTAGTTTCTTTACAACTGACCTATCAGGAGGCGCAGATTTCCATGAATCGTTTGTCTGAACTCATGGACTTGGAAACTGAGGAAACGAAAGATAGGGAATTATTAGCTGACATTAGTCTGAAAGGAAATATTACCTTTAAAGATTTGACATTTCGCTATGGCAGTCGTCCGCCGATTATCAAAAATCTTAATCTGAAAATAGAGCAAGGTCAGCGTGTGGCAATCGTTGGCGAAAGTGGTGCGGGAAAATCAACGCTTGCAAAACTTCTTTTGAAATTTCAAAATGGGGATAGTGGTAAACTCACGATTAACGACTACGACATCGAAGATATTGAAGTTAAATACCTCAGAAAATCAATCGGTTATGTCCCACAAAATATTGAACTGTTTACAGGAACGATAATGGAAAATATCAAACTCGGCAATGAAAGTGCAACTTATGAACAAGTGATAAAGGCTGCCAAATTAGCAGGTTGTCACGAGTTTATCCAAAAACTAGCTAATCGCTATTATGCTTTTATCGAGGAAAATGGCTCAAATTTTTCAGGTGGCGAGCGACAACGAATTGCCATAGCTAGAGCTTTTCTCAAAGAAAGAGACCTGTATATCTTTGATGAATCGACCAGTAATCTGGATTCGTTCAGTGAACGCTATATCCAGAAAGCTATGTTACAGGCGACAAATAGCGCAACAACAATCATTATCGCCCATAGACTGTCTACGATTATTAACTGCGATTTGATTGTTTTCATGGCAAATGGTGCGATTATTGAGCAAGGCAGTCATGATGAATTGGTAGCTTTAAATGGTAAATACGCTGAAATGATTGCCTTGCAGTATGGTGGTAAAATTGTTAAAACAAATCAAACTGATGTCATTGAGCAGGAAGAAATCAGTTATTAATATTTGAAAAACTGGGTTAGGTCATTCACCCGACGCGAAAAGTAATGAAAGTAGCTTTAAGACCGCAAGTCAAGAAGTCGCGTGTGTCAAAAAATTTAAAATTAAGAAAGTAGGAACAAACTATGGAAATGGTTATGCCAATGAATTATGTCGAAATGACAGATGATGAGATGATGTATGTTGATGGGGGAACATATTGGACTGCATGGAGTTATACAGGAGTTGCTGTCGGTGTAAACTTATTGGGATATTTGATTGATGCGGCTGGAGGTTATGCAGCTGGAGCCCTTGCAGGTGCACTAGGTATTACAGTAAATGCAGCAGGAAAATTACTTGGAGGTTACGCCTCAAATAAAGTAGGGTTGGGTAGTTCTGTAGCACGAGCACTTGATAAAAATGGTAATGGCTGGGTAGGCTTAGATAGAAGGGATGTATTTACAGGACTTAGCGGTGGTGTTCCTTACGGTTGGATAGGCGCTGATTTTAGAACAGGATGATGAAAAAAAGAGTAATTAGATGTTTACTGGAAATGGTCTTAATTGCTCTCTTGATAGATATGCTAGTTGATTTACCTTCTTTAAAGTCAACATTTTTTGAATGTCACATTGGTCGTGTTCTAAAGTCGCTTAGCTTTATAGCTATTATGAATTTAGGTGGTTCAAAAAAAAGCTTAAAGAGGAAAACAAAATGGTTACTTTTTATCCTTATTTTGGGGATTGGCTATCTAGGGCAAAAACTGTCTGATTTTTCAGTTAAAATTCCTTTCCCAATGAATTATGTGTTCTTTGTGTTATGGGTAATATTAGCACTGTATCTATTCATTATACGAAATAAAACAAAATTGGAAAAGTAAATTTAAAAATAGACATTGGACTTCGGAAACTCACACTTTCCGAAGTTTGTTACAAGACATTAGTTATCAGATAATTGATGTCTTGTATCAGACTTTGGAATATAGGTTAGGTCATTCACCCGACGCGAAAAGTAATGAAAGTAGCTTTAAGACCGCAAGTCAAGAAGTCGCGTGTGTCAAAAAAATAAAACTTAGAAAGTAGGAAACGATTATGGAAATGGTTATGCCGATGAAGTATGTCGAAATGACAGATGATGAAATGATGTATGTTGACGGTGGTGGATATGTAGGTTTTAATATTCATGTAAGTGCAGCAACTGGAAGGAGAGGTGCTGCTGCTTGTGGTGTAATTGCTGCTGCAGCTGTTGAAGCTGGAATTGCTGCATTTGCAACTACATTTGGACAGGGGGTAGGAATGTTCCTTTCTTTGGCATTTTCCGGTATGGTAGGCATCGTAGTTGCAGACGCGGTAGCAAGTGGTAAATTTTATATCCCTATAGGAACGAATATTTGGGGTATTAGTTGGGTACGTAACATTACAATTTAAAAGACGAGAAGTAGATAATATGATGATATTAATAATAGCTACAATTAATTTGTTTTACAAAATCTATAATCCCAATTTTGAACATTCGTTTTTTGTATTCTATTTTATTTTTCCATACTTAGTAATGAGAAAGACGGAGAGATATAAAAGCTTAAAAAAAGTATTTAATATTGATACATGGAGAATTGAATTTAAGGGATTTGGCAATGTATTAGAGATAATTTTGATAGTAGAAATTTATTTTTGTACAGTGCAATTCGATAAAGGTATTCTAATAGGTTTGACAACGAATTTTGGTGATAATATCATATTTTCTATAATTCCCTGTTTGTTAATGTATAGATTTATAGTTTATAAGAGCCTTGAGTTGGGTTATTAAATATCTATAAAAAATCTGGGAGAGATTATCTCTTCTGGGTTTTGAGAAAAGAATCTAAATTTTCTTTTTTTAAAACTTAGAAGAAATAGACGAATGAATCTCAGAAATAAAAATTTTAAAAAGAAAGTAGGAATATTTATGGAAATGGTTATGTCGGCAAATTATGTCGAAATGACAGATGATGAGATGATGTATGTTGATGGAGGGATTCAAGTCTATCAAAATTTGAGGACTAGTAATTACAAAGTTTTGACTAATTGGTATCTTCGTTTTTGGGATTATATACAATATGGCTCTGTAAAATATATTGCTTCGTATTATAGTCGAGCCATTTCTTATACGTGTACAGCAGATATTTATGAAACTGCAGTGGGTAGAAAAATTGGTACAACAAGTTGGGCTATTCAGACTAAAGAATACAAAACAGTTATATCTTAAGGATTCTAATATCTAATTTAGTGGTTTGTCCACCATTGTTGTATGCTATCCAAATAATGGATTATTCGATTTGGAGGTTTTTAAGAATTAATAGTTTATTAATTTTTGTAGTTTTAATAAACTGTTTAATACCATATGTTTTGTCCAAAGCTAAGAGAAAAAATGTATTGAAAGTAACTTTTAGTTATATTTTAGTCAATGTTTTTCTATTCAGCTCATCACGGCATATGTTGTTTTTGGCTCATTCAATTTTTGAAGTCCATATATTAGGTGTGTGTCTATTAGAAGGATTGATGATTTTATGTTTGAAACTAAAAATAATATCTAGCTAAAAATAAAATGACTTCGGAAGAAATTTTTTCCGAAGTCTGAGAAAAGAAATTAGTAATCAACTTTATCAATTTCTTTTCTCAGACTTTAGAAGTCAAATAAAAAAATAGGAGAACTTTTATGAAAAAATTAACAGGTTTAGTCATCGCTTTTAGTACACTTTTGCTACTAGGTGCTTGTGGCGGAGCAAAAGAAGAAACAATGGTATTTAAGCAGGACATTCCTGAATTACAGGGCGAAAATTTGGGTGCGTCATCAATTAAAATTACCCACAAGGGTGAAAAAATCAGTGAAGTGGTCTATGAGTCAACGACGCCATTAACCATGGGCGTAGTATCTGCCGAAGAAACGCAAAAAGTGATTAAGGAAATTGAGGCTGATGCTAAAATGGCTCAGGAAGAAAAAGATAAACTCGTTGCCGAGATGCAAAAGATGAGCGCTGGAAATCCAGAAGAACAGGCAGCAGAAATGGCTAAAAATTTAGATTCGCTTTATGATAATATCCCCTCTTCTGAAGGGATAGCAGTTAAAACGAAGAAAAGTAAGGCGAGTTATTCTGTTACGATTACGGTAGATTTAGCCAAAGCTGATAAAAGTAAATTAGGACAAGTCTTTTTACCTGTTGATTTTTCTAAAGCAAAAGACTATAAAGATGCTGAAAAAGAATTGAAAAATTTACAATTTAAGGCAGAAAAATAAATCAGATTGAGTAAGAAAGGTAGTTATGAAAGGACTAGTTAGATTATATTGTCTTCTCATGCTAGGTAGTTTTTGGGTAGTACCTATTTTAAATTTTATTTTTGATGGTTTCAAAAATTTTGGCTATAATATCGCAGATATTTTGCAAGCAAATATCATGATAATGTGGGTAAGTGTCGTTGTAGGAAAATTTAAGCGCTTCAATGCTTTAAAGAAATTTGCTGTTTTTATAGTTGTTGTTGTGATAAAATCAGGGATTCCAGAAGATTGGAGCCTGATTTTATCAGTAGGTGATATGGGCAATGCTATCATTTTATGTTTATGTATTCTAGCAACGATTATTTACTATTTAAAATTTATCAAAAGCAAGGTTGATAAGAACGGTCAACTCATTTCAAAATCAGAAAGTAGGAAAAGTTTATGACGACAAAAGCATCTCATTCTTTAAAGAATGAACTATTTTGGTTGATAATAGGTGTAATTTTTTTGAACATATTCCATGTTTCTATCAGGCTTGCTAGCCAATATCAGCTGTACAATAATCTGGCTGACATCCTAGAAACAGGTAGTCAGTCTATGATTTTTAACCTTAATTTTAAGGCGGAAAGTTAAACGATTACGTCATATTGATATCAAGAAGACTGTTATTGGGTTACTTTGTTTTAAAATCATAATCCTTGTTTTGAGACTGTTTTTACCTCCGTTAGGTATGTAGTTGTCAAGTTGTTAATATTAAAAAAAATAAAAGGAGAAGTGAGTCAAGTGGAGAAAATAAAAATTCAGGAACACAAAAGATTAAGACTTGTCAATGTTCTCGCAAAAGAACTACGAGGCATTTCACTAGAAAATCTGAATGAAGAAATCCAAAAATTTATCAATTTTATCGAAGTGTCAAATATTCAAACCAAAGGACCACTTATCACTAAAACAATCGGAACGAAAATTAGTGAAACGGGTGAAATTTCTCTTGACTATGACATCTACATTCAAACTGTACGAGAATTAGACTATCAAGGTTATGCTTTTCATAAAGATATTGTCGCAGAAAATTGTTTATATGCCCATTTTGATGGTTTGCAAGAGGAATTTAACTATGTAGATGCCAAAATGTCGCTCTATATTTGGGAGAATGATTTGATTGCGAAAGGGGAGCAATACACAGTATTCATAGAAGATACAGGTACAATATTCATCGCTGATGTTTTTATACCTTTGGAGAAAATGGATGAAACTTTATAAAAAAGAAGAATTAAAAGATAGTCGCTTATTTTTTGACAAGAAGCCACCGACTTATATGACATTTTTAGGCTTTTTCTTGATAGGCTTGATTATTGTTGGCATATTGTCGCTGAATCTTATCCCTAAAAACTATATTGTTCGAGCGCAAGGCACGATTGAAGCGGATGATAAGGCTTATATTACACCGCTTGTCAATGGTCATGTGATTGAAATCAATCAGTCAGAGGGTTCTGCTGTAAAGAAGGGCGAGAAATTGCTGACCTTGTCAGTTGGCACGGAAGGCGTGCAAGAGTCCGAGATTGACAAGCAAATCGCAGAACTCAAACAGAAACAGGTGATTTTTGATAAATACGAGAAATCTTTGAACGAGAAAAAGAATTATATGGCCTCTCAGGATAAGGAACAGGAATACTATGGAAAAGTTGAGTATTATCTGAGTCAAGTCAAAGATGAAAGCAAACAGAATACGACAAAAGCTGAAACGATTGCTGAAAAAGAAAAGGAACTTGGTGCGCTCCAAGGAGAATTAAGCAAGCTTCAAAATGAAGCTTACGAGGATTACTTGATTGCTTATCAACGCAAACAAGAATCTCTTGCTGATTTGCAAGCTAAACGGAAAAAAGCAACAGAAGCAAGTGAAGTTGAAAGTCTTGATGAACAAATCAAAACGTTACAAAATGAATTAGAAGATAGTAATCGTGAGTATGAGAAAAAAGCTGAGACAGATACTAAGACTAAAAATGATGAAATCAAGGCTAAGAATCAAGAAATCAAAGAGCTGAAAAATCAATCTCAAAATCAAAGTGATGGTACGAAACAGCAGCTGATCAGTGAATTGGGTACAGCTAGAACACAAACGACTGAAAAAATTTCAGAGCTAGACAGTCAGAAAAAACTCAAACAAACCGATACCAACTTATTTACTTTGACAGCAAATAAAGACGGTGTCGTACACTACCTTGCGCCTGTAAAAACTGGTCTAGGTTTGCAAGCCTTTCAACCAATCGCTCAGATGGATAAAGGAAAAGATTCAAAGCTAGTCGGCGAAATCTACATTTCTGCGCAAGATAGAAGTAAGATAAAAGTTGGCAATACAACAAAATTGTCACTTGCAGGTGTTAATCAAACAAAATATGGCTTATTGACAGGGAAAATCAAGAGTATTAGTGATGGCACGATTACTCAAGGGAGTGGAGAAAATACACAGGTGCTTTATCAAGTAGATGTGGCGCTCGATAAGACCAAGTTGACAAGTGGTGAGGAAGAAATTTTAGCCAAAGCCTCTATGCCAACAGTTGCTAGTATTGTTTATGAAAAAGAAAATTATATGGAGTGGCTGCTAGAACAGTTGAATTTTATGAAAGAGAAGTAAAATTAATATTTGAAAAAGTTTTACGAAATAGAAAAAATAAGTTATAATAAATATAGTATTAAAATCAGAATGGAGAATTGATATGATGAATGTTTCTGTATTATGGGTTTGGTTGGATTGGCTATTTAATCGGCATAATCGTTAAAATGTTGACTGTATTTTTAGTTATTATACTTTTGATTTTCATGGTAACGATTGAGCCGTTTGTTTTAATGAAAATAAGTGATTTTAAGATAAGTAAATTGAGTATGCTGTATGTGCTTGGTGTCAATGGCATACTATTTTTGGTGTTTTCAAATATTGAGTTACCACCTTATTTACCAGAGTTCATGGAACTTTTCGTTTATTTTGTTTTGTTACAAATTTTTCGGTCAGGTAGTGGAAGAATAAATTTATTCTATGCAATCTATACTGTTTCATTTGTTTATTTTGTAAGAATGTTTATGGCAGTTTGGATATTTGGTAAAGTATTTAGGGTAGATAATTTTTTAATCTACGCAAATTTGGGTTATTTATGTGTTATTCCAGCACAATATTTTTTACAAAAATACTTGACAATCAGACCCGAACATCTCATAATTGCTGAGCAAGAGCAAGAGCAAGAGCAAGAGCAAGAGCAAGAGCAAGAGCAAGAGCAAGAGCAAGAGCAAGAGCAAGAGCAAGAGCAAGAGCAAGAGCAAGAGCAAGAGCAAGAGCAAGAGCAAGAGCAAGAGCAGTTCTATTACCAACGAAATTTTGAGAAAGAACAAAATAACCTGATTTCATTCTTTTGTGTCACGATGCTTACTTTGTATTTAGTAAACAATGTCTTTCGTCTTACAGAAACAGGTTCAAGAGTGATCTACCATTCGTCATTGACCGTGTTTGTTTTTCTGTTTTTCTTCTTACTTTATGCAATTAATGGTAAATATAAGGAGTGGGAAATCCAAGGATTACTCAAATATAAAGATAACCTATTTTTATCACTTACGGCCTATACAAAAAAAATTGACGAGGCTTATCAAACAACTAGAGGTTTTAGACATGATTTTGCTAATATTCTTATTTCTCTGCGCGGAGCGATTGAAATAGATGGTGGGGAGATGACTAAGGCTGCCTATGCAGAAATACTTGAAACAAATAATATCCTGCTTAGACAAAATCAAAGTGAGTTTATTAAACTTTTTAATCTCAAGATTCCGGAATTGAAAAGTGTTGTTTCGGAAAAAATTTTGAAAGCTGAAACAAGAGGGATTAAACTTGAAATAGAAATACCTGCTCCAATAACTGATTTACAAGTGACTAAGCTTGATATTATACGTTTAATTGGTCTTTTACTTGATAATGCAATAGAAGCAGTAGTTGAACTAGAATCAGATGATCCTGTGATTAAATTAGCTATTTTTGACAAAAATAACGTGAGGTATTATATCGTAGAAAATGAAATGCTTGAAGATACTCTAGTCATCCCCAAATTAGTTCAAAAAGGCTATTCAACTAAAAATAAGCATGATGGCTATGGTCTCGCGAATCTAGTGGAAATTATGTCGAAGTATTCTGGAAATGGTTATCATATTCGGGCTAAAGATTATAAATTTAGAGTAGAATTGGAAATGGAAAAAAGATGAATATATTTATCCTAGAAGACGAAATAGTGCAACAGTTTCGCCTAGAAACGTTTATTAACGAGTATATAAAAAAGGCATCATATTCTGTTGATGAAATCATTGCCTGCTCTAAACCCACAGAACTTTTTAGCGCACTTGAAGGTAAGACACGAAATAATATCTATTTCTTAGATATCAAGATAAAAAACAAAGCAACTGCAGGACTCGAAGCAGCTGAGAAAATTCGTAAATTAGACCCACTTGGTCAGATTACTTTTATAACGACTCACACGGAATACGCTTCTTTAACTTATGAATATAAAGTAGATGCACATGATTTTATCAGTAAGCTACTCCCACAAGAAGCGTTTGACCAAAAAATAATTGAAAATATTGTAGATTTTTTTGATGGACCCAAAGTACAGACTTCCAGCGATATTTTCACCTATCAAACTAGGACAGGAAAGTTAATAGAGGCACGCTATCAAGATATCTATTTTTTTGAAATTGCAGCCTCATCCCATCAAATTTTGTTACAGATGAGAGGTGAAGCTATTTCTTTTTACGGTAGCTTGAATGATATTGTGAAAAAGTCAAAACATTTGGTGCGTGTTCATCGAGGTGCTATTGTAAATGTAGATAAAATCTATATTTACTTAAGAAATAATAAAAAAATTAAGCTTGAAAATGATATGGAATTAGAAGTTTCAAGATCAGGCGCTAAACTTTTGAAAGTATTGAGTAAGACAAAGCACTTTAAAGTGCTTTAATGATTGTAGTCAGCATATTTTTAATCAAAAAAGGGCTTTTATTTTTCCAAAAAACATGATAGAATAGGGCTATTAAAATTTTTTAGAAAATTCAAACGAGGATACCCACATGTCAAAAGAATACGTTGTTGCAGTTGTCGGCGCCACTGGTGCTGTTGGTAGTCGCATGATTGAAATGCTTGAATCATCAACGCTCCCAATCAAACAAGTGCGCTTGTTTGCGACCATTCGCTCAGCAGGTAAAGTCTTGACTTTCAAAGGTCAAGACATCACCGTTGAAGAAACAACAGAAAACTCATTTGAAGGGATTGACATCGCCCTCTTTTCAGCAGGTGGTGGTGTCTCAGCCAAATTTGCGCCCTATGCCGTTAAAGCAGGTGCAGTTGTCGTTGACAATACCTCAAACTTCCGTATGAATCCAGACGTACCACTTGTTGTACCAGAAGTCAATGCCCATGCGCTAGACGCGCACAATGGTATTATCGCTTGTCCAAACTGTTCTACGATTCAAATGATGGTAGCACTCGAGCCTATTCACCAACAATTTGGTTTGGCACGCATCATCGTGTCAACTTACCAAGCCGTGTCTGGTGCCGGGGCAAAAGCTATCGCTGAAACAGAACGCGAAATCAAAGAAGTGGTCAATGATCAGGTTGACCCTAAAGACGTTAAGGCAGACATCTTACCAGCTGGTGGCGATAAAAAACACTATCCAATTGCTTTTAATGCCTTACCACAAATTGATGTTTTCACTGATAATGACTACACTTATGAAGAAATGAAGATGACCAATGAAACCAAGAAAATCATGGCAGATGATAGCATTGCCGTTTCAGCGACATGTGTTCGGATTCCAGTCATCTTGGCACATTCAGAGTCAGTCTATATCGAAACCAAAGAAGTGGCACCGATTGACCAAGTGAAAGCGGCGATTTCAGCCTTCCCAGGTGCAGTTTTGGAAGATGATCCAAGCCAACAAATTTATCCGCAAGCAGTTAATGCAGCGGGACATCGTGAAACCTTTGTCGGCCGTATCCGTAAAGACTTGGATGCTGAAAAAGGCATTCATATGTGGGTTGTTTCAGACAACTTGCTCAAAGGTGCAGCTTGGAACTCAGTCCAAATCGCAGAAACATTGCATGAACGTGGTTTAGTCCGCGCAACAGAAAACTTGAAATTTGAATTGAAATAAGGGATTGAAAATACTATTCATTACCCGAATTGCTAGTTGATTATTTGCCCCAATAAATAAAGCGTGCTAAACATATCTTACACCACATAAGATATAGAAAGCGCACGCCTTACATGATTAATCATACCACACTTCCCAAAGTTTTTGTTTATTTATTGACGACCATTGAAACACTTTATCAAAAAAGTGTCTCTCTTGAAGTTCAAAACCGAAAAAATGTTCATCTCGCCACTCCTGACTGCTTAATTATTGCTTGTTATTTATGGGGCGTTCTCCATTCTAGTGAAACACTTAAAGCTAAACATCAATTAGCTCAAAGCCTGCTCCCTAATTTCCTTGAATATTCTCGCTTTGTGCGACGTTGTAACGCCTTATTACCTAGCATTCAACACATTCGCCAAAATCTTGTCTTTCAAGAAATCAAGGGGATTAGCGTCTCCATTATTGATAGCTTTCCCATTCCTTTATGCCAACCTGTCCGAAATTTTAGAAGTAATGTGCTTGGTGAATACGCTGATATTGGCTACAATGCTACAAAAGAGCATTATTACTATGGCTGTAAATGCCATGCCTTAGTCTCTGAAACAGGTTATGTGATTGACTATGTGATAACACCTGCGTCTTATGCCGATTCTACAATGACCGAAGAGGTGTTGATGAAATTTTCGACACCTACCGTACTTGGAGATTTGTGGTATTTAGGATTAGCGCTTCATGAACGACTGAAACTCAAAGGCATTGACTTGATTACACCTGTACGAAAGAATATGAAACAAGAGCCAATCACTTTCCCAAATTTTTCTAAAAGAAGAAAAGTAATTGAACGCGTGTTCTCCTTTTTGACGAATCTAGGTGCTGAGCGCTGTAAAAGTCGCTCTCCTAATGGTTTTCAAGTTAAACTAGAGATGATTCTTTTAGCGTATTCTTTGTTGATAAAAGCTGCTAAATCTCTTAAACCATTCACTTTAAAGTATTCTTTGGGATATCTGGCTATGCATAAATAAGCAACTAGCAATTCGGGTATTCATTAGAGAGTAGTATTTTTTTGTAATTTTCAACTACTATGCTTTACAAACTAGTTAAAAATGTTAAACTAGGTATGTGGGGTAATAGGTAATACATACTAGTTGTTGAGAAAGGATTGACATGAAAGAAACGCAGTTATTAAAAGGTGTCCTAGATGGTTGTGTTTTGCATATCATTGCTAATTATAAGATATATGGTTACGAATTAGTTCAAAAATTAAAGCAGTACGGCTTTGATACAATTGTCGGTGGGACAGTTTATCCACTCTTACAAAAGCTAGAAAAAATGAATTTGATTGAGGGGAGAACAGAAAAATCACTCGATGGTCCAGATCGGAAATATCTTTATATCACATCTGAAGGCAAAGCATATTTAGCACAGTTTGATGCACAATGGTTAGTTTTAGTAGGCAAAGTTGCAAAAATTATTGAGACGGAAGAGGGAGAATCCTATGAAAACTGATAGTGTAACTATGTTGATTGAAGAAAATAATCAATTAAGAGAAAAACTCGACGCAGAAAATAAAGTCTACTATGACAAAATACTACTTTATATGCGCAGTACCTCTCTGTTTAAAACTGACTTAGAAATTGAAAATATTTTACTTGATTTATTACGAGATTTGTTGGAAGTCCAAAAAAATGGTGAAAGTGCTAGTGATTATTTTGGGAAGAATCCACAAGAAATGTGTCAAGAATTACTAAATAATACCAGTCAAGTATCCCTCAAAAATATACTGAAAACACTTGTGCCAATAGTAGGATGTGGGCTTTTAGCTACTATCTTTTTTGGTGTGCTTAATCCAGTATTGACGATTAATTTTTTCCAACTCATTCTGGAAATGATCGTCATATCCGTTGTGGTTTGGGTAAGCTTTAGACACATGAAAAAAACTGCTTTTAAACGTCAAGACAAGTTTAAACTGCGAGATTTTGTGCCTATCTTTGCCAATTATAGCTTAGTCATTCTATTTATTTCTGGCATCTTCTTACTTTCGCTTCTTTTTATGCCAAATTTTCTTGTTGTGACAATTCCCTCACCTATGATATGTTCTTGATTATATTTTTAACAGCTGTATTATTTGTTTGGGCAGTGATGACTAAAAGTGATTGGTTCAAAAGTTTACTTCCTGTATTTTTTATCATGGGAATTTTGGCGACATTAGCCCGTACGGCTTTAGGCAAGGGCTTAATAGATTATTTTAGTGAGTCAGAGATGCGCATGGTTGTCGTTTTAATCATCGTCTATATTATTGTGATGTTAGCCTTTAGTGTTCCTATCTTACTGTCTATATCACGAGAGAAAAAGCGACAAGAAAGATATATTAGTTAAGGTATCTCTAAAAAATACTTTACAAAAATTCAAACAATATGTTACAATATAAACTATATTAGAGGTTGCAGATACGAAGAATGATAATCGAGTGGTGGACACGATGACATTATCAGGCGGCGTAGATGCCGAAAGATAAACTTTACCACAGTAGTTTGTCTTGGGGCGTTGGGTTAAATCCTGCGAACTGTCTTTTGTCTATCCAGACAAGAGGTGAGCTAATCAAATGACAATTTGACTAACTTGACAGCCTTTAATTTTTATTGAAGGCTGTTTTTATATCCTAAAAAACTTTGCTGATGGTCTCATGTCACCTCAAAAACAACAATGAGGTGCTTGCTTATGAAAAGAAAAGAGCGCTTATGTCATTAGAACAATTAAAAAATGCCCAAATTATCACTGCCTTAGTCACGCCATTTAAAGCGAACGGTGATATTAACTTTGAGGTCTTACCAAAATTGATTGAACATTTGCTTGCGCATCACACGCAAGGCTTGGTTTTGGCTGGGACAACGGGTGAATCACCCACCTTAACACATGATGAAGAGCTGGAGCTTTTCAGAGTGGTGCAAGAAATTGTGGCAGGGCGTGTCCCACTAATCGCAGGTATCGGCACTAATGACACGCGTGATTCAGTGATTTTCGCACGAGAGGTCGCAGCCTTTGGTGGTTTTGTAGCAGGTCTTGCGGTTGTGCCTTACTATAATAAACCAAGTCAAGAGGGGCTTTTCCAGCATTTTACAGCGATTGCTGACGCTTCGGACTTGCCGATTGTGCTTTACAATGTACCGGGGCGTACCGTTGCTCAGCTGACACCTGAAACCAGCCTGAGATTGGCGCAACATCCCAATATTATTGCTATCAAAGAGTGTACGGGTGTTGAAAACCTGACCTATCTGATCGAACAGGCACCTGACGATTTCCTAATCTATACAGGTGAAGATGGGCTCGCTTTCCATGCCAAAGCGCTGGGCGCACATGGCGTCATTTCAGTTGCGGCGCATACCAATGGCGATGACTTTTATGAGATGTTTGAACAACTCAACAACGGTAAACTTATAGTCGCAGCAGGCATTCAACGTCAACTCTTACCTAAAATCGATGCTTTGTTTTCACTGCCAAGCCCTGCACCAGTCAAAGCAGTACTCAATCATCAGGGATTTGAAGTTGGCCCTTTAAGATTGCCACTTGTGGCAGCAACGCTTGATGAAGCCAAGTCCATTATTCAGGTGATGGAAAATGGTCCCAGATAATTTAGGCGGTAAGTAAGGTTTGATATAAATCCAAATAAATGTTACACTTGTAGTAAGTGTAACTGTACAAGATAAGTCGGAGCTGCACGGTTTCGACTTTTGATTTGCAAAAATATCAACTATTGGAGAAAAAATTATTTATGAGTAAGATAAAAATAGCCGCGCTAGGTGGCGTGCGTGAGTTTGGCAAAAATATGTATGTCGTTGAAGTTGACGATGTCATTTTTGTGCTAGATGCGGGCTTGAAATACCCTGAAACTGAGATGTTAGGGGTGGATTTTGTCATTCCTGATTTGAGTTATTTGGTGGAAAATGCAGACCGTGTAGCAGGTGTTTTTGTGACACATGGACATCCAGACTCTATCGGCGCTTTGCCGTATCTTGTGTCTGAAGTTCCGGTTCCTGTTTTCGGTAGTCAATTAACGATTGAACTGGCTAAAATCGGTGTCAAAAACTTTGATGGCAGCAAGAAATTTGATGACTTCCATGTGGTCGATGAGTCGACTGAAATTGACTTCGGCACAGCCGTGATTTCATTTTTTGCGACGACGCATACCATTCCAGAAAGTTTGGGGATTGTTGTCGGCACACAAGATGGTAATATTGTCTACACTGGAGACTTCAAATTTGACCCAGCCGTTGGCGAAGGCTATAAAACAAATATCAGCCGCTTGGCTGAAATTGGTTCTCAAGGCGTTTTAGCTTTGCTTAGTGAATCTGCTAATGCTTTGACTAATCTTCAACCAGCCAGTGAGTCAGAAATCGCTGATAAAATTTTTGATACCATTGCTGACTGGGAAGGCCGTGTCATCATCGCATCTGTTGCGGGTAATTTGGCACGGATTCAACAAGTTATCGACAGTGCCATTAAAGTTGGGCGTCACATCGCTTTCACTGGCCATGATATGGACAGGATTGTAAAGACAGCCAGTGATTTGGGCAAATTGCGCATTGATGATGAGCAAATGATTGTCACTCCTAAAGACATTAACAACTATGCAGATCGCGAAATCTTGATTTTGGAAACAGGTCGCATGGGCGAGCCGCTTAAAACGCTAGGAGATATGGCGACAGGTCGTCACCGTGCCGTTAAAATCAAAGATGGCGACCTAGTCTATACAGTGACAAGTCCAACGATTTCTTACGAAACAATGGTCGCAAAAACAGAAAATATCGTTTATCGCGCAGGCGGTATCATGAAAATGCTATCTAGCGATTTGACCGTTTCAGGCCACGCTAATTCTCGGGATTTGCAGTTCTTACTAGACATCCTACGTCCTAAAAACTTGATGCCAGTTCAAGGTGAATACCGCGAATTACAGGCGCACGCAGAGCGGGCCATGGAAGTGGGGATGTTACCTGAAAATATCTTCCTAGCAAAACGTGGGGAAGTCGTCACTTTTGATGATAATGGTAATTTTGAACCTAATGGTATCATTGCTGCTGAGAACGTGATGATTGACGGTTCAGGTGTTGGCGATATCGGTAATATTGTCTTACGAGACCGTAAAATCTTGAGTGAAGATGGTATCTTCATCGCGGTAATTACCATTTCTAAGCATGATAAAAAAATCATCAGCAAGACAAAAGTCCACACACGTGGTTTTGTCTACGTGAAAAATTCGCGTAACTTGATGAAAGAAGCAGCAATCAAAGTAGACGAAAAAGTCAAGACTTACTTGGCAGGCGATAACTTTGATTGGGCTGAAATCAAGTCTGAAATCCGTGATACGCTTGGTAAATTTTTATACGACCAAACAAAACGACGTCCAGTTGTTTTACCAGTCGTCATGGAAGTTCGTCAAAATGATTTTCGCCAAAAACGTTATACTAAAAATAAGAAAAAAGTTTAAAAATAATAGATGAAATCTCTGAGCAATTGGAGATTTTTTTGAAGGTAATTGAATGTTTGACATGCGCTTATAAGCATCAAATAGATGGTGTTAGTTACACTCAACTCATTATCAGCAGTATGCGGCTGTTCAGCTCAAAATATGCTAGAATATAGAAAAGACTAATTTTAATATTTGATTAGTAAGTCTTTGAGCGGATATAAGTCCGCAAATGCCCCCACTTGGACTAGGCTCAGTGTAGATTAAGTTTTAATATTTGGGGAAGTAAAATCGCAGAAAGGAGCGATATGAATTTAAAAGATATGGATTTAATTGAGCGTTTACGATTGGAAAAAGATAGTCATCTTAAGGGTGGCATTTATCATATCACACAGGTTGAAATGGCTTATAATTCAAACAAAATAGAAGGTTCAAGACTGTCTGAAAAACAAACTGCAATGATTTTTGAAAATGGGACAGTGCCACCACTTGAAGATGGTACATCTACAAAGTTAGATGATATAAAAGAAGCTGAAAATCACTTTAAATGTTTTGATTTTATGCTTGATACAGTCAATGTACCGTTAAGTGAAGACTATTTTAAAACAGTGCAGTTTATTTTAAAAAAAGGAACATCGGACGAAAAATACCCGCTTAAACCTATTGGGGATTATAAAATTGCACCAAATGTTATAGGGATTGGTTTTAGCGAAGTTGAAACGACTGAACCAGAGCAAGTAGCTGTTGAAATACAAGCGCTTATCAAACGTTATGAGGCAATTCCATTAAAGTCTTTTGAAGATATTGCGGCTTTTCATGTTGCTTTTGAGAAAATTCACCCTTTTGCGGACGGAAACGGTCGTGCAGGGCGTCTGATGATGTTTAAAGAATGTTTGCGACATAATATCACTCCTTTTGTTTTAAAAGATATTTTACTATCGAGGATTGAGCGACTGGGGGAAGCACGCAGGGGTGAGCTACTTGATACTCTACGTCTTGAGCAAGATATGTACCAAGTTTTTTTAGATAAAATGTCTGTTTCGTCTATTATTAATAAAAGAACTGCTCCTAATCAGACCAATCAGGAACTTTCAGAAGAAATAGCAAGCGCTGAATTTCAAAAAAAAGAGTGTCAAATTGCGACAAATGAGTACCGTAAAATTCAAAATTACTTATTTTAAAGGACAAAAAAATTCAAAGTTAAGTCTATAAACTATGTTATAAATCTTTATTTGCGTCCCCATAGCCAAACCTCAAAAATTTTGATATAATGGATTCAATCAACAACAGAAGTAATGACTATCCCCTTTCGGCTGTGGTGGTCTATCCAATAAACCTTTAAATCGTCCAGAGAGGCGGCAAGGCAAGATGACTGTTTTTTATCATTTCCCTGCCCAAACTGGCAGGGATTTTTTGTTGAAACTTGTAATAGGAGAGAAGATGTCAAAAACAAAAGAAATCATTGATGAAGTGACAATGAAACGTGCGATTACACGAATCACTTATGAAATTATTGAGCGGAATAAAGAGCTAGATAAATTAGTCATCGTTGGCATTAAAACGCGTGGTGTCTATATCGCAAAACGTATTCAAGAGCGCTTGAAACAGTTAGAAAATATTGATATTCCGCTTGGTGAACTAGATACAAAACCATTCCGAGACGATAAAAAAACTGAAGAAAATACGACTGAAATTCCGGTTTCGATTACTGACCGTGAAATTATCCTGGTCGATGATGTCTTATATACCGGTCGTACAATCCGTGCTGCGATTGATGGACTTGTTGACCTTGGTCGCCCGTCAAAAGTTAGCTTAGCCGTCCTTGTTGACCGTGGTCACCGTGAGTTACCAATTCGTGCAGATTATGTCGGAAAAAACATTCCAACTGCGCGTGATGAAGAAATTATTGTTCATGTTTCTGAAATTGATGATGCCGACAGCATTTTGATTAAGAAAGAGGACTAAATGACTGCCAATAAAAATGACGTGATTTATGATGTACACGATAAACCACCAGTTGGTATGTGGATAGGTCTATCTTTCCAACATCTTTTTGCCATGTTTGGCGCAACGGTATTAGTACCAATTTTAGTCGGTATTGACCCAGCCATTGCCCTATTTTCAAGCGGCCTCGGGACACTTGCGCATTTAAGTGTGACCAAATATAAAATCCCAGCTTACATGGGGTCAAGTTTCGCCTATATTCTTGCCATGCAAAGCCTGATGAAATCTGACGGTATTGCAGCAGTTGCGCAAGGTGCAGTAGTTGGTGGCTTTGTTTATCTGCTAGTCGCCCTGATTGTCAAGTTCGCTGGTAAAGGTTGGATTGATAAAGTCTTGCCACCGATTGTCGTTGGTCCAATCGTCATGGTTATCGGTCTGAGTCTCGCTGGGACAGCCGTGAACGACGCCATGAATAAAAATGGCGAATATAACCTGACCTTCCTGATGATTTCACTCGTAACCTTGTTCTCTGTCCTTGCCTTTAACATGTTTGGCAAAGGATTGACAAGCCTGATTCCGATTTTACTCGGTATCGTTGTCGGCTACATTTTTACCCTTATTGTTCAACATTTCACCGATACAACAATCATTTCATTTGACGAAATTGCTAAGAGTGCTTGGCTACACGTACCCGATTTTGACATCATGTTTGTTGATTATCACTTCAAACTTTATCCGTCAGCGATTCTGACAATGGCACCAATCGCCTTTGTCACCATGACCGAACATTTCGGTCATGTCATGGTTCTGAACTCTTTAACTGGCAACGATTACTTTAAAGACCCAGGATTAGAACGCACTTTAACAGGTGATGGTGTTGCACAAATCATTGCCGGATTCTTTGGCGCACCGCCAGTGACATCTTATGGTGAAAATATAGGCGTTATGGCGATTACAAAAATTCATTCAGTCTATGTCATTGCTGGCGCTGCCTGCTTTGCAGTTGTCCTTAGCTTTATTGGAAAAATCTCAGCGCTTATTCATTCTATTCCAACTCCGGTTATTGGAGGTGTCTCAATCGCACTCTTTGGCGTGATTGCATCAAGCGGCTTGAAAATTTTAGTAGATAGTAAAGTAGATTTTGATGATAAACGCAATCTCTTGATTGCCAGTGTCATCTTAGTTTCAGGTATTGGTGATTTGACCTTGACTGTTGCGGGTATCTCTATTTCAGGCGTAGCCTTCTCAACGATTCTTGGTATTCTCATGCACTTAATTTTGCCTAAAACTATTGAAAAGTGACTGAAAATTTGCTACAATAATAAAAACGAATAAAAATCCTTTAACAACAGTCCCGTGAGGCTGTGAAGGTTGTCCACGAAAACGTCCGTCTTTTTTTGAGCGCGGACGAGGCTATGGCTACCTTTAGGGTAGCCATTTTTTTGTCTGTTTATCTGAAAAGCTTTGCTGTTATACAGTTTAATCAGACAAATAGTTTTGTGAAAGGAATCTAAACTTGACAATATCACCCGACGGTATCGTATCGATTAAACATTTGACAAGTATGGCGTTACTTAGTAATGATGAGGTCTTGGGCTTAATCAAACGTGCACAAGATTTCAAATATCAGCGGATTAAACCCGTGTTTAAACGTCAATTTTTCGTAGCCAATCTTTTCTTTGAAAATTCGACACGAACTCACAAATCTTTTGAAGTGGCTGAAAAAAAATTAGGCCTAGACGTGATTGAATTTGATGCCTCAACCAGTTCAGTTAAAAAAGGCGAGACCTTGTATGATACTGTCTTGACCATGAGTGCAATTGGTGTTGATGTCTGTGTGATTCGACATACAGATGAACATTATTATCAAGAGTTGGTCGATAGTCGAACCATTCAGGCTGCCATTGTCAATGGTGGTGATGGCTCAGGTCAGCATCCGAGCCAATCTTTGCTTGATTTAATGACAATCTATGAAGAATTTGGCACATTTGAAAATCTGAAAATTATGATTGCTGGAGATATTACGCACAGTCGGGTCGCCAAGTCAAATATGCAAATGCTGAAACGTCTTGGTGCTGATATTTATTTCACTGGTCCTGAGAGTTGGTATTCAGATGAGTTTGATGTTTACGGGAAATATGTCGCCTTGGACGACCTCATAGACAGTGTCGATGTGCTGATGCTCCTTCGGGTGCAGCATGAGAGACATGAATCTGGCGAATCATTTTCAAAAGAGGCCTATCATGAGCAACATGGCTTGACACACGTAAGGTATGCGCAGATGAAGGCGTCTTCGATTATCATGCATCCCGCACCGGTCAATCGCGGTGTAGAAATCGCAAGTGATTTGGTTGAGGCACCAAGAACTCGAATTGTGGCGCAAATGACCAACGGGATGTTTATGCGAATGGCGATTTTAGAAGCTATACTTAACGGTAAGGCTTAGGGTAATGTTGTATGACTCCGTTTTTACAAAGTGAAAGCGCAGAAAGACTTTGAGCGTCCGAAGTTCGCGAATGACCCAGCTTGGGCGGAGCGTCAGCGTAGATCAAGTTTCAAGATTTCATATAAGTGAAATCGCAGAAAGAGGAAAGAATGAAACGACTTTTAATTTTAGAAGATGGCACGATTTTTGAAGGGACAGCCTTCGGTGCGGATATAGAGGTAACGGGAGAGGTTGTTTTTTCTACAGGAATGACAGGTTATCAGGAGTCCATTACTGACCAGTCGTACAACGGTCAAATTTTGACTTTTACTTATCCTTTGGTTGGTAATTACGGGATTAACCGAGATGATTATGAATCGATTGTTCCTACTTGTAAAGGTGTTGTTGTGCGTGAGAATGCGCGATTAGCGAGCAATTGGCGTAATCAAATGTCCTTGGATGAATTTTTACAACGTAAAAACATTCCTGGGATTTCTGGTATTGATACGCGTGCTTTGACACGGATTATTCGTCATCACGGAACGATGAAGGCAACACTTGTGAATCCAGGTGATGAGATTAAGCACATTCAAGACCAGCTCCGTGCAACGGTGCTACCAACCAATCAAGTCGAGCAAGTTTCGACGAGTACGGCTTATCCAAGTCCGGGAACTGGTCGCAATATCGTCGTTGTGGACTTCGGTCTCAAACATTCTATTTTACGTGAGTTATCAAAACGTGAGTGTAATTTGACGATTGTGCCACATACGATTACCGCTGAAGAAATCATTGATATGAATCCTGATGGGGTCATGCTGACAAATGGTCCTGGTGACCCGACAGATGTGCCAGAAGCTTTGGAGATGATTCGTGGCATTCAAGACAAGTTTCCAATTTTCGGGATTTGTCTGGGTCACCAACTTTTCGCTATGGCAAATGGTGCAACGACCAGCAAAATGAAATTCGGACACCGTGGTTTTAACCATGCTGTTCGTGAAATTGCGACAGGTCGTGTTGATTTTACCTCACAAAACCATGGCTATGCTGTAGATGCTGACTCAATTGACAAGACTGATTTGATGGTGACACATATCGAGATTAATGATAAATCAGTCGAAGGCGTTCGCCATAAATACTTGCCAGCTTTTTCAGTTCAATTTCATCCTGATGCTGCACCAGGTCCACACGATGCAGATTATCTCTTTGATGAATTTATGGAAATGATTGATGCAACTAAGCTTGAGAAAGGTGACTTCTAATGCCAAAACGTAACGATATCAAAAAAATCATGGTCATCGGCTCTGGACCAATCATTATTGGTCAAGCAGCTGAGTTTGACTACGCTGGCACACAAGCCTGTTTAGCACTAAAAGAAGAAGGCTACAGTGTTGTCTTAGTCAATTCAAATCCTGCGACAATCATGACAGATAAAGAAATTGCGGATAAGGTTTATATAGAGCCTATCACGGTTGAGTTTGTTACGCGAATTCTTCGTAAAGAACGCCCAGATGCTTTGCTACCAACACTTGGTGGACAAACTGGCTTGAATATGGCCATGGAATTATCTAAAACAGGTATTTTAGAAGAGTTAAATATTGAATTGCTCGGAACAAAACTCTCGGCTATTGACCAAGCAGAAGACCGTGATTTATTTAAACAGCTCATGGAAGAGTTGGACCAACCAATTCCAGAATCTGAAATTGTTAATACGGTTGAGGAAGCCGTGACTTTCGCCAATACCATTGGTTACCCAATTATTGTTCGACCTGCTTTTACCCTTGGCGGTACTGGTGGGGGGATGTGTGATAATGAAGAAGAGTTACGCGAGACAGCTGAGAATGGCTTGAAACTTTCTCCAGTGACACAGTGTTTAATTGAAAAATCAATCGCTGGCTTCAAAGAAATTGAGTACGAAGTGATGCGTGATGCAGCTGACAATGCCATTGTCGTTTGTAATATGGAAAACTTTGACCCGGTTGGGATTCATACTGGGGATTCAATCGTCTTCGCCCCGAGTCAAACCTTGAGTGATATTGAATACCAAATGTTACGCGATGCGTCTTTGAAAATCATTCGTTCCCTTAAAATCGAGGGTGGCTGTAATGTTCAGTTAGCGCTTGACCCAGATAGCTTTAATTATTATGTGATTGAAGTGAATCCGCGTGTCTCACGTTCATCAGCACTTGCCTCTAAGGCAACAGGTTATCCGATTGCCAAATTAGCGGCAAAAATCGCAGTTGGCTTGACCTTGGATGAGATGATTAATCCGGTGACTGGTACGACATATGCGATGTTTGAACCGGCGCTTGATTATGTGGTCTCTAAAATTCCACGTTTTCCATTTGATAAATTTGAATCTGGTGAGCGTCGGCTTGGCACCCAGATGAAAGCGACTGGCGAAGTCATGGCGATTGGTCGTAATATCGAGGAATCTTTTCTTAAAGCGGTTCGCTCACTTGAAGTCGGTGCTTATCACAACGAAATGCCAGAATTAGCAGATGTGACAGATGATGCCTTGGTTGAAAAAATCGTGAAGGCTCAGGATGACCGATTGTTCTACTTGTCAGAAGCGATTCGTCGTGGCTATACGATTGAAGAATTGCACAGTCTCACAAAAATCGACCTCTTTTTCTTGGATAAATTGTTGCACATCGTTGAAATTGAGCAAGCTTTGGCTGTTAATGTTTTCAGTCCAGAAGTCTTGAAAGACGCGAAACGTCATGGCTTTTCAGACCGTAAAATTGCTGATTTATGGCGGACAGATGCGGATGAAATCCGTAAACGTCGTCTAGATAACGATATTGTCCCTGTTTTCAAAATGGTGGATACTTGTGCGGCTGAGTTTGAGTCAACAACACCTTATTTTTATAGCTCATATGAGTTTGAAAATGAGTCAATCCGCTCAGAAAAAGAGTCTGTTCTTGTCCTTGGTTCAGGTCCAATTCGGATTGGTCAAGGGGTCGAGTTCGATTATGCCACGGTGCATTCAGTCAAAGCCATTCAAGCTGCTGGCTATGAAGCGATTATCATGAACTCAAATCCAGAGACTGTGTCAACTGACTTTTCAGTTTCTGACAAACTTTACTTTGAGCCACTGACATTCGAAGATGTGATGAATGTGATCGACCTTGAGCAGCCTAAAGGTGTGATTGTTCAGTTTGGTGGACAAACGGCTATTAACTTGGCTGAGCCTTTGTCAAAAGCTGGCGTGAAGATTTTAGGGACGCAGGTTGAGGCGCTTGACCGAGCAGAGGACCGTAAACTCTTTGAGGCTGCTTTACAAGAGCTTGAGATTCCGCAACCAATCGGTGCGACAGCGACCAATGAAGAAGAAGCGGTAGCCAATGCCAATGCCATCGGTTATCCTGTCCTTGTCCGTCCGTCTTATGTCTTGGGCGGTCGTGCCATGGAAATCGTAGATAATGAAGCTGACTTGCGCAACTATATGCAAACGGCGGTTAAAGCGAGTCCAGATCATCCCGTTTTGGTCGATTCTTACTTGCTTGGTCGTGAGTGTGAAATCGATGCGATTTGTGATGGCGAAAATGTCCTCATTCCGGGCATTATGGAACATATCGAGCGTGCGGGAGTTCACTCGGGTGATTCAATGGCTGTTTATCCGCCACAAAATCTGTCAGCTGAAATCCAAGCAACGATTGCAGACTATACCAAACGTTTGGCGATTGGTCTGAATTGTATCGGTATGATGAATGTTCAGTTTGTCATTTTTGACAATACGGTATATGTCATTGAAGTTAATCCGCGTGCCTCTCGTACAGTGCCATTCTTATCTAAAGTAACAGGAATTCCGATGGCACAAGTCGCAACGCAGCTTATTTTAGGAAAAACCTTGACAGAGTTGGGCTATGAAGACGGTCTTTTCCCTGAAGATGAGAAAGTTCATGTTAAAGCACCAGTCTTTAGTTTTACGAAACTTCAAAAAGTGGATGCCTACCTCTCACCTGAGATGAAATCAACTGGTGAAGTCATGGGTTCAGATACGACCCTCGAAAAAGCCCTCTATAAGGCCTTCGAAGCCTCATACCTTCACTTGCCAACCTTCGGTAATATCCTCTTTACGGTAGCCGATGATGCCAAAGAAGAGGCGCTGGCGCTAGCGAAACGTTTCCACGACATTGGCTACGGCATATATGCGACTTCTGGCACTGCTAAGTTCTTTGCGGGACATGGTGTCTATGCTGAAGTGATTGCTAAAATTGGTGAGAGTACAGATAGTCAAGCCAATATTGTAGATAGTATTCGTGCAGGACGTATTCAGGCGGTTGTTAACACCATGGGTAAAGACAGAAACGATCATAATACAGACGGTATGACGATTCGGCGCGAATCAATTGAGCATGGTGTACCATTGTTTACATCACTTGATACGATTGCTGCCATGTTGAAAGTTTTAGAAAGTCGTTCATTTGTGACACAAGCGATTTAAAACGTTTGATAATAAAAAAATTAAAAATGCGCTGACTTAGGTTGGTGTGTTTTTTAATGTAAAAGTATTTTGACTTATTTTTAAAAACTGTCAAAACGTTTTGACTTTTTATATTGAATTTCAGAAAAACTGAAGGTTTCATAGTGTCCTGTTTCTAGTGAAGAGCTAAAAATTCAATAAAATAAAGGGTTTAAAGAGAATAGAGAAATCTGTTCTCTTTTTTCTTGTTTAAAAAATTTTAGGAGTATTACCATGAATAAAATCAAAAAATGTGATGTGGAATATTGTGAATGGTGTAAAAAAGAAGTCGATTGTAAAACAGTATTTGTTAATGTGCCAGATTTTTATGGTTGGATCTGTTGCACTCATGAAGAAGATGAAATTTATTGAGGAGGTATTGTTTGGAATGTCAGAAAAAAGGCTAAGAAAAATTAAGTACTTACTGGTTTTGGCTAATGATGCTGACGATGAAGAGTCAAGAACAGCGTTGGCTAAGGCTCAGGAATTAATGTTGAGTTATGGCATATCTGAAGATGATGTTTTTGATTATAAGCAAATGAATGCTGAGGGTGTTGTTATGAATAGGATTATCTACTCAGGACGTCCGCCCAAATGGCTTTATCGCCTAGCTGGGATTATTGCTAAAAACTTTCGAATTACCAAATGTAGTTAAAGATGAGATAGAAAAATTAGGTTTGGTCAAAGGTAAGGATAACTCACATAAGGTCAAGGATAGCGAGGCGTTTTCTTCAGGATATCAAGAGAGTTTGAGATTCAAAACTAGAGAACAGATAGGAGATAAGACATGAAAAGAGAAGAATTAATCAGGCATTTGAGATTTTCAATACTTGCTGGAGACATTGAACTTGAAGGTGATAAACTTTCTATCAAAAATTAGCGCCTTTTATGGATGCTATCTTGAAATATGGTACTGATGGATTTACTAAATTATGGATTAGAGCCTTGGCTGAAGTGAGATGGAACTCACAAGAAAAGGCACAGAAAACAGTGAAAGGATTATAGGATATGGATAATACAGCTATTGACCCTTTTGAGACTGCTTCACTAGAATCGCTCTCAAATTTAATTCATATACTTTCCAGTATATTGATAGTTTCGTTAATCATTTGGATAGTTTATAGAGCGTTTCAATTTGGAGAAAAAAACGATATTCATATTGATATCAAATTCCCCCAAATTACACTTCCCAAAAGGAAAAAGAAAGTTCTAGTTCCTAAAGTGAAATCTGAACTTGAGCAATTTATTACATTTCATCATACAAGAGTTGCAAGATATGGTAGTTATAAAAAATTTGAAAAATATGCTAATCAGGAAATTGATACTTATTTTTTTAATGAGCATACAAGACATATTGAGATTATTAAAAGCACCGACAGAAAAGAATTTAATGCTGAAATTAAAGAAAATTCACGGCAGGCAGTGATAAAAATCTATGAAAAAATTCTTGAAAAGTTTGAGATTGAGCAAGAGAGAATTGAAGCTGAAGAGGAGCAGCAGACTCAGGAATTTAATGAACTCCAAAATAAGGATATTGATATTGCGCTTAAGGTTTATGAAAAATGGAAGGCAAAGTAATGAGTACTAATAGGGGATTAGAAAATTTAAAACTGGCAGTAAAAAACGATCAAGAGGAAAGTCCAAATATTCATGATTATCAAGGGAAATTAGATTGGATTATTGAACGAGCAAAGCATTATGGGAGTTCAAAACATGGGGACCGCTTATTAAGACAGAAAAAGGAATGATACCTGATCCTGACAAAAAAGGGCAGACCTTTGAATCCTTTACTAATGCCTTGACAAAAACAAGGGTACGAAGTAGCTTTCAAGGAGTTGCGAGCTTGTGATTACGGTGCGCCCACGACACGTAAGCGATTATTTTTAATCGCACGTCGTGATGGTAGACCAATCGTTTGGCCTGAACCCACTCATGCTCCACGGGATAGTGAAGCAGTTAGAAGAGGTGAATTACTGTCTTATCATTCAGCAATTGAATGTATTGATTGGTCGCTACCAGGTAAATCAATTTTTGGTTGGAAAAAGCCTTTAAGCCCAAACACAATGCAGAGAATTGCCAGAGGGTTGAAAAAGTTTGTATTTGAAAGTCATGAGCCATTTATATTAAGGATTGGTCAGACAGGTTATGGTAAGGATAGATTAGTTTATCCGATCAATCAGCCTCTTACAACAATCACTACTAAGGCTGAGCATTGTTTGGTAACACCATTCTTGGCGGTCAACAACACAGGTCATCCAGGTAGTGAGATGACAGCACCGATGACGACGATTACAACGGGTGGCCATCAGATGTTAGTATCGTCATTTCTATCAAAGTACTTTGGTGGTAACTACAAAGGTGCTGGTATTGACCTGAGAGAGCCAACGGACACCATTACATCGATAGACCATCATTCTCTTGTCAATGTGTCTATGACAAATGAAGACATTGATAGAGAACCTGAAATTCAGCTGTTTTTTGAGGGAAATTTTGATCAGGCATTTCTAACAAAATATTATGGTTCTGATATTGGTCAAGACGTTAAAAATCCTCTGCATACAATACCGACTAAGGATAGATTCGGCTTAGTGAGAGTACATAATCAAAATTATCGGATAACTGATATTATACTGCGGATGTTACAGCCACATGAGCTTGCCAAAGCTCAAGGTGTACCAGACAGTTACATCTTAGATCGAGATAAAGAGGGCAAGAAAATTAGTAAAGCTAAGCAAGTAGCACGTATCGGCAATATGGTTGTTCCGTCATGTGCTGAAGCCTTGGTCAGGTCAAATTTGCCAGAACTATGTCCTAAAGAAATAACTAATGAAATTGCTGATAAATGGCTAATTGATATAGGGATACTACGTGAGATTTTTAGTGGACAAAAGCATGAAATTATTAAGTTCAAAAAACGAGATAATGTCACAATTCATTATTCAAAAAAGAAATATGATAAGTTGGTAGCTGGTTATTCACGCAAATATGGTTACTCACACCCCGTTGATAAGATTGATATAGTCGTGTTTATGTTAGTAAAAGAAGGCTACAAAGATTCCATTATTTGGGAATTATGATTTTATATATCGAATAACTACCAATAAAAGGGAGTATTCGATTATATAAGCAACTTTAGCTCAGTGGTAGAGCGTACAAAAGTTTGTTTAACCTCCTTCTTCTTTTGTAAAGCGCAAGTTCGATTCTTGTAAGTTGCATTCACCAAAAATAAAAAAGAAAAATTATTTTTACACTTTTCGGTTCTGGCAATGTTGTGGTAAAAGCATTGTTATTAAGTCAGTCAACATTTCAGTGGTTCTGAGCGCTCCTCTAGGGGAGTTGAGGATTTTCCAAAAAAATCCTAGGAGTGGGTTCGATTCCTGCGACTGACATTGTTTTATACAAAGTTGTAGTATTTTGAAATACTTTCAACAGCTTAGGAAAAAACAAAATATATTTTTGATTTTTTTGTGCCTTTTTTTCAACTTGTTTAAATACTTGAGAAAATAAGGACATAAACCACAAATAAAAAAGAATGAGGTGTAATATGAATGATCGAATTTCAAAAATTATCAATATTGGGGATACTGTTAAATATCTCGGTAATTTTAGATTTGATGTTAATGGCGCAAAATTTGAACTTGATAAATGGGGTGATTGTTGTGCTGGTATTGAAAATGAGGAAGTTTTATTACGTAATTTAGCTGTTAATCAACCTATGATTGTTACTAATGTTGATGATGCTGGTGAATGTGTAAGTATTATCGGTGAGTACGCACAAATTGATATTGAAGGTGAATACACATCAGGATCTGGCTATGGTGGTTATCTTGTTTATTTTGAACTAAGTAAAGTCCAAGTTTAACTAATAATAGTGTGGAAAGAGGCTGAATAATGGCAAAGACTTATTATGATATTTTACATTACGATAAAAACGGCATGTTTATTGGCGGAGATACAGCGTACTCAACAAAAGAAATGGAACACTTGAGCTAAAAAATTCTGAACAAACCTGAAACTAAAAAAGTTGTCATTCAAAAAATGAAATACGTAAAAGCCAAAGATGAATACAGTACTGCTGGATACAAGAAAGAATGGGAGAAGGAAATAATAAAATGAAAGATTGGATCTATAAAATTTATCAAGTTCGTAGGCGATACGATATTTCCGATAAAGAGGAAGTTGCTTTGGATATTGTCGCATTTGAGACGAAACAAGAAGTCTTGAATTATGTTGCTGAGAAATATCCTGAGTATTTTCCAAATGGCAAAGTAACACAGCGCTTGATCACGACAAACGCATGACTCTCTCTCTCTCAATCTCAAAATAGGAAGCGTGTTTTTAAAAATAACAGCTCTCACATTGAAAACAACTGTGCCAAATAATCTGGAAAAGTCATTGATAACGAAAAACGT
>NZ_BAAGGP010000028.1:0-31848 GCF_054658615.1 Pseudolactococcus yaeyamensis | reverse complement strand
CGAGAAATCGAGTGAAGCGATTAACCAAGTAGGTGTAGGCAACAACGCTGATAAACCTGATAATCTCGGCAAAGGCGATGCGGATACGGTTGAAACTGCGGTCACGCTAGATGATAAAGCAACGACTGTCAACTTCAAAATCACGAACAATGACTCTGAGCCACTCACGCAAATCCAAGCCACAGATAAGACGATTGACGGAAAACAGGACGTCAAGGCGCTTAAATGGCTCTATAAGGACAAGGCACTCACGATTAACAAAGCAGGCGAGTTTGAGCTTGACGGTAAGCTGCTTGTCCTCCAAGTCGGCGAGTTTATCTCTGGAACAGGAACACTTGACAAGTTAGATCCAGGCGAAACGCATGCGGATGAAATCACGGTATCTGCCGTTGGTGTGACTTCTGGTACTCAAGTCGGTGATAAGGATAAGTGGCACGCTAAACGAGTAGCTGCGTTACCGATGACATTCTTGGATAAATTATTGCCTAAAACAGGCGAGGCTCGCCTTTACTTGTTACAAATTTTAGGTGGCGCAAGTCTAGGTATCTTTTTCTTCATCAATCGTCGCAAATTGAAAGCACGCTTTGTCAAGTAGGAAATGCTATTTCCCCAAACCATGACTGGTTGTGCATGCGAATAGGGCGCAAAGCCTATTAAACTAGATATAGAAGGAAAATACAGTATGATAACAATCAAAAAAATAGCTAGTATGGCAACACTCATGTTGTCTTGTTTAGCACTTTCAGGTGTTGCGACACCTGTCCATGCGGATGAAGTCGCTGATAAAGCCTATCAAGTTATCCGTGGGGATTTTGGCAACGGACAAACCCGTAAGGACAAACTAGGAAAAGATTATAGCCGCATTCAAAAGAAAGTGAATGAGCTGTTAAATCAAGCGAGTGTGCCTGTGCCTGAAACAGATAAGGCACAAAACACACCTGCCCCAAACGATCAGTCGTTTTCTTCAGTAAGCGTTTCAGCACAAACGCAGTATAGTCATACAACAACTGACCATTACGAGGGACAATATTATGTGATTCCCTCATCAATCCCAGAAGTCGTTAAAAATGCAAGTGGGACAACGGTAACAGGAACAATTTCACGCCCTGGTATTGGTCTTGAAAAAGGCACAATTTCGCTTTTTTATGTCTTAGATTTTGATGCAAAAGGGGGCTACGTTTCAGGGACTGTGACAAGTTCAGGATATGTTGATGCAAGTATTACGTTGACGGTAGGGCAAAGCTATGTGGGTCAAACAGTCAATTTCTTGACGACAACAGGTGGTAATGCCAATTCAGGGTCATATATCTATCCGATTTCGGTTTCGATGACGATGAATTAGTTTAAAAAAAGAAGGGACAACAAGTGAAAGGTATGAAGCATAAACTAGTCCTGATTTTTGCCTTGGTTTCACTTTGTTTTGGTATCGTCTTCTCAATTCTGATAAGTCAGCCAAAATCACAAAGTCAAAAATTGCCAGGGACTTATCAAGGTAAAGAGGCAAATGTAAACAAATCCACCTCAAAAACTAAAGCGACATCAAGCGCAAGTAATCAGTCAGATGAGTTTTCAACACGCTTATCTGAGTTTTATAGTCAGTCTGTTTCTCGTTCAAAAAGTAAGCCTGAGAGGTCATCATCTTCATCGATGTCGTCCACGACAACTGCTGTGTCAAACACGTCTTCTGATAGTCCGAAAACATCGACAACAGATGTGCCACAAGTCGCAAGTACGACAACAGCGCAGGCAAATGAAGTAGATGTCTACAATGAATCAATCGCCCAAAGAAATGTGGAGATAGACGCTTATAATGCAGGTGTGAGAGCTTATAACGAAAGTTTGAGGAAATAAATGGCGCATAATGAAATGAAAACAGAACCCTATCAAACCTTACAAGAGAAGGTCATGCCAGAGGCTGCAGACTACATCAAATCACTTTTGAAAACAGATGAAACCAAAAGTAAGCCAGAATTGGTTTGGGCTATTGTCAAATTAATTCAACCTTTTGGTCGCTTTGAACCCCTAAAAAGTGTAGAAGAGATTGAACGAGAATTAAAACAACCGCCAAAAGTAGAAGAAAATCCGTGTCTTAAAAAGAGAATTAGACCCGATGTAGAAGACTTCATCAGGGCATTTTTTAAAACGGATGTATCAAAAAGCAACCATGAAATGGTATGTGCCATGGCTGAATTGATCAATGCTTTGTAATGCTTAGAAAGGAAGGCTATGGCAAGTACTAAATTACAAAAGTTGCGCAAACAAGCGCACAAAATCGCAAAATTCAAAAATGAAAATTTGGATGCCTTACTTGAAATCTTTTATCAAGATTATATTCAAGATAATTTTGATGATATTTTAAGCGAGCTTTCAAAAGTCAAAAATCAAAGTGAGGTTAAAGGAAAAAGAAGCTGAACCAAAAGATAAGGCTTCAAATCCTCATGAAACACCACACACGACAAGAGAAAATGGAGAATCATAATGTTTAATGAACTTTACCAAAAAACGTATACTGCAGCACCGCCAACACTTGATACTGTTGTCAAAAATGATAAAGTCGCATCAGGCTTGGGCTGGATGGTCATTATCTTGGGGGTTATCTTTATCGTCGCAATCATCTATGCTGTGGCTAAACTAGTACCGATTGCCCATGGTTTCATGAACAAAAGCTCTCATAAAGCAGAAGAGGCAAAAGATGCCTCAGTTAATTATGTGATTGGTTTATTAGTGCTACTCATCGGACCAGTTATCGTGACGGCTGTCTTTGGTTTCACAATGGGCGATACGATTATGAACGCTGTGAATACAGCACTTACGGGATTATTCAAATAGAGGAGTAGCTCATGACAAGAAAGATAATTTTTAAGTTACCTAAAAAGTTTCACAAAAGATTATCTCTCACTCAAGCAGCAATGGCGCTTAATCGAGCGCCTGCTGTTTTGAAAGAGATAAAAGAGTTGATACAAAAACATGGTTTAGCCTTGCCTGTCACGATTGAAATCGTGGATGAAACGGGAGAAATTGAATTTACAGGGGCTTATCGCTTTAATGGCAGTACAAGTGCTAACTTGCTTGTCTTAGTCAGGGATAAGCTATTTACGCCTGAGATGGCTCAGATTCCTACACTTGAAAAAGAGAAGTTTCTGGGCATCATACAAGATGATTTAGCACTGCCTTTGGCAGAAGAAACAGATGAAGCAGCTACGGAGGTGGTAGATGACACGATGTCAAAAGAGAAAGCTGAAACGCCTTCTAAAATCACCAACAAGCCTAAACGTGTCATCTTTCGTCGCCTGCTGTTTTCTTTGATAGAAATCATGTTTTTACTGGTGCTTGCTTTTGGATTTAGAATGTTGCTGAGACAAAATGTTGCACCGTCATATTTTGTCGGCATTGGCACAAGTGTGCTCATGTTTTTGGGATTGATAAGTGTGTCGCTTTATCTTAAAAAGATGTCGGGCGCACGTCGCTTTGAAACACAAAACTCAGAAATTTTGCCTGACTATGTTCCTAAGATAGCTGAAGAAGATTTAGCAGAGTTAGAAGCGGACTACCTACAAGAGGTATCTGCTGAAAACTTGCCTTATCCTATTGAAGAAACGATAGAGGCTATCATTCCCCAAGAAGCACCTGTTTCAGAACCACCTAAGCAGAATCTGGTAGAAGTCAAAGAAAAGCAACCAGCAGAATTTAGAAACAATCAAACCGTTATCCCAATCAAACACCATCATAAAAAACAAAACGGAGGCACCCAGTTGAGTTTAAGCAAAGCAGATGTGACAAAACGTGAATTGAGCGAACATTTGAAACGCTCAATGTCACAAGCCACAACCACTATTCAAAGCCAGATTGATGATAAACAAGCAGAATTTTTTGACCTGTGTCAAAATATCAGCTCCTTAGAAGATGTCAAGCGTTCACAGATCTTAATTGATGACATTTATCAATTAGAGGTCAGCCTTGAAGCTTTTCAAAATGGCGAGCTAATCGACGAAGCTGAGGCACCTGCCCATGCACAGACTTTATGAACAATGGAAACAGGTTCTAGCCAGTAGAAATTTTCTAATCGCCCTGTTCTGTTTAAGGGCTGTTTTCTGGATGTGTCTCTTTGCCTTGCTTTTTAACCTCGTCTATTATGTGATGGATTTAGCGACTTTCATCAAGCACCATGGCTTTCAGGGCTTTGGCGCTTTTTTCTCACAAACGATTGAAGTCGCTAAAAGTACCTTTCCACGTCTGCTCTATCTGTATCACTCACGGTACTTGTTTGTGGAGATAGGCATCTTTTCTATTGTGTTTCTAGTTGTCCTAGTTAAATCAGGTAAGCGTGCCTATACAAACTGGATTGCTTACTCAGATATAAACAAAGGTACTAAGGGGACAAGTCGTTGGATGCAAAAAGCTGAAATAGAACGCTTATATGATACCTTTGATTTTGAAATGACACTTACAGAACCTCAGTTAGAAAGAGGCGGTTTTCCTGTTACGATATTCGAGGATAGGGTCACCATGGCTGTTGATTGTGATAATACCAATCTCAAAATTATTGGGACATCTCAAACAGGTAAGACACAAACGATGTTCTATTGGAGTCACTATTTAAATAGTGTCAGTCAGTTTCCAGATTCTGAACTTGTCAATGATCTTAAAGGCGATATGCTGGTTAAAACATTAGGCAGTCCTGCAGCTGAAAAATTCGATATTTACGCATTGAATTTCTTAAACCCCAGAAATTCAATTCGCTTTAATCCGTTTGGTGTCGTCTTACGCTATGCGCAAAAAGGTCAGATGGAAGAGGCTGAAATCGCACTTAATGGTCTTGCCATGAACTTGTTTGCGAATGAGGGTGGTAAAGACCAAGAATTTTATGATGCCGCAAGTGGTCTATTTACGGCTATCGCTTTGGTTCTTTTGAAATTTGCGATTGAATACAATAATCCTAAGTGGTTTACTTTGACTGGCTTCTATGACCTTGTCGCTAAATATAGTGAGCGAGTTGGAGAAAACGAAACAGTTTTGTTAGATGAGTATATCAAGGCTCAGCCACCAAGTTCAAGTATTAGAAAAAACTACTTAACTGCACAGGTTGCGACTAAAAAGCAAATTCAATCTTTTTATATGATTTTAGCATCGAGTATCAAAAAATTTGCGAATGAAAGTATTTTACAACTCACAAGCCATTCAGATTTAGATTTTGAGGCGATGGGGTTTCCTGAAAAAGGTCAAAAGCCTATCTTGGTTTTTATCTCTTTTCCCTTAAAAGATAATATCTATGAGCCGATACAAGCTATGTTTTACTCGCAAATGATTTCAGTTTTGACTAAAAAAGCACAGCTCACTCGTGGACAAAAGCTGAAGCGTAGAGTACGTTTGTTGCTTGATGAAGTCCAAAATAGTCCTCGTATTGCAGGATTAAATAGTGTTGTCAATGTCGGGCAACAAATCGGTATTTTAGTGGCACTGGGTCTTCAATCTTTAGGCGGTTTTGCGGAAAAGTATCCTGATAAAGAAGGTGCTGCTATTTTGAATGGGACACCTGCGACTTTTTATTTAATGAGTGAAGAACCAGAAGATGCGGAATCCTTTAGTAAACGTCTAGGCGATTCAACCGTTGTCAAAGTGAGCAGAAGTGGCGATCCACTAGATTCCGATAAGAGCTTTACAGAGACAGAAGATGACAGACGTTTGCTCAAACCAGAAGAATTGATGCGGTTAGCCATGGATGAGGCTATCTTTACGAATGTTAAGAAAAGAGTAGATAAGGACGGTAAAGATGTCGTCCCTAATCCAATCTTTTCTCGTAAATATCGGAAAATCAAAAAACAAGATAGGCCAAATGAACCTAAAATCAAGAAATGGTTAGGGATTGCTCAAAAGGAAGAAATCACAGAGTTCTCATCTTACACAGAGCTATTACCTGCCCATAAAGCATTATTTAAAGGTAAAGACCATGAGTATTTTGATGATAGAGGATTGGGGATAGAAGATATTGACTTACGCAAAGGCGAGATTGAAAAAGATGCCTATGGTCAAGAAATACCTTTTAACCATGATGATTATCGTATCCCTCATGAGATTGTCGAAGCAGAATTTATGCTTGCGACAGGACTTAAAGCTGATGGAAAAAGCGCAAGTAAGCCAGATTTAAAGAATGCAATTAAATTGATTGCCGATAAAAAAGCAGCTTTTGCCCAAAAAGGAACACCAGTTCCTGAGGCTAAGGTTGTCTCAAAACAAAAGAAAGAAGAAACCATGCCACAAGAATTAAATGAATCACTTTCAAAAACAGCTTTTGAAACAAACAACACACAAGGTGTTAGTGAAAAAGCGACTCAAGATATCAGTCAAGTCACCGTTGAAGCGGTTTTAGGGGAGCGCTATGACGAAGTCATGCAGCTACTATCTCCAAAACAGCGGGATTACTTTAAAAATTATCCGACCCCCTACACTGTCTTCTCAGATAATATCTTGAACAGTAGTCAAATTTCAGAAGAAAACAAATCCAAAATCAAAGCGATCATTCAAGAAGTCGCAAATGGGTCAAGAAAGTAGCGTATGGCTGACTTTATTTATAGAAAGGAGGCTATATGGAGCTTAGTAATGTCCCTAACCTTACGGGACAAAGCGCACCGAATGCTTATGCGCAATTAAAAGATGTCGTCTATCCTGACAAGACGGATGCGAACTACTTGAGTACGCTCTTGAAACTGGAGAAAAATGGGAATCTCTCCATTACCAATGGGACGGTAGACGGTAGTATCATCAATATCTTTCGATCAATTCAATGGGCAATTATCAAAGGATTGGTCTCACTATCTGATTTGATTAACACGTCAGTTGTTAGCACCTTGTCGTTTTTGAACTTTGCGGATAATGCGACCTTTAAACAATTTATTGAGCAGTTCATGCCACTTGTGATTATCTTATCGCTCATTTTCATGGTATTAGCTGTCTTAGTCGCCATGAGTAAAAAAGAGCTGCCAATCATCGATGTCCTAAAGAATGGTATCTTTTCATGGTTCGTCTACCTTTTGTTACCTATCCTTATGACTTACGGAACAGCAGCCACTCAGAGTTTTGTGGCGGGGTACAATCAAAGTAACAGCTCGCCTGCTCAGATTATTGTGAAAAATAATTTGTGGGATCTCAGAGCCATGGATAAAGCGGGTTGGAATTTCACGACAGTTGAGACGATGATGAAGAACGGAGATGGTGCACCCAACTTTTTGACTGGGACTTATCTAGCAGATGGTTCCGTTACTTTAACGACAGATGATATTGGCCTAATCGATGTCAATACCAAGCTGTTGAACAAAGAAGAAAAGAAACTATCAGATTATGGGCAAAAAATTGTCTCGCACGGTGTCGCAACACCTACCAATACGGAGTATGTTTATACGCCTACTTTATACACATTAGATGATGATTTATTTGCGGAAGATACGCATTACTATGCTTTTTCCTGGAATTTCTGGACAATATTTTTTAGTCTCTTAGCCTTAGTGGGTGTGGGTATCATCGTGATTTGGCGACTGTTCCAGTTAGAGACCGAAATCATCATGACGTGGGGCGTAGGCTCACTTATGGCACTCTCCCAATGGGGAACACAAAAGCGGAATGTGGAAGTGATTCAAAAACTCTTTTTCGGCTTTGTGACACTCTTGTTCACGGCTAACCTACTCCAGATTTACGCCTATGGTCTTACCTATCTCAATACATTACAAACGACAAATGATATAAATGGTGTTGTTTATATTATCGGTCTCTTAGCCTTTTCTTTGGCGATTGTGGATGGGCCGAAGATTTGGCAGGATTTATTTGGTATCAATGCAGGGTTATCTTCTAGTGTTGGTAAAACACTAGCGATGTTGCAAGGTGCTAGAATGTTAGGTGCTTTAGCTCAAAAAGGTATTGGTGCAGCTGGTAGAGGATTGGGCGGACTTGGTGGCTTATTCAAGGGTTCAGGTGGCGATAATGCAGCACCTGAGATGAAAGACCCAAGCCCTGATACTGAGAATAGACGAGATGTGACTCCTGATACACCTGCGCTAGAAACTCAACCACAGGGACTAGAAGGCAATCAACCACAAGGGTTAGGCTATACGCCTGAGACAGATGCTAATAGTGACCCAGAAACAGGTGGTACAGGTGGTAATGATGGAAATGGTGGTGGGACTACGCCACCAGATGGAGGCGACCAACCTCAACCTGAAACACCAGATGACAAACAAAACTCTAAACAGAGATTTAGATTAACGCCTGATGGCAATATTGAACCTATTCCTATTGATGAAGATAATACACCTGAAATGAAAGATGGCACAGACACAATGTCAGATAGCCCTAACCATCAACCTCAGATGAAACCAAGTGTCAAAGAACACGCATCATCACACCAGGGACAAGCTGAAAATTTCGGAGAAACACAACCTGAAGACTTTGGCGATGATGATTGGTCTTATTTGATGGATGACATACCACCAGAGTTTTAATACTTCCAGAATATGAGAGGAAATACGAAATCTTGAGCAATTTTGAACATCAGTGCAAAGTATTAAAACAAGAACTTGAAAAATTAGAGCGTATAAAGGAATTTAAGGAACAAGAACTCGAGAGAGTTCGTTTAGCTAAAGAGGAGGAACTTGAAAAATTAAAAGAATATCGCAGAGAAACAGATTTTTACGAGAATATTCAAAAGCAAAATGTTCGCTTAACACAAGAAATAAATCAAGTTAAGGAAAAGAATGAGGCTTTACTTTCTCAATTAAAGAATGAAAAAGAAAGACTTGAAGAAACAGCGCATGCAAAGGATGAAATTTCTGATAAACTTACAAAACTTCAAAATCAAAGTTTAATCAGTAGAATTTTTAATCGTTGAATAACTAACAAAGAGCAGCGATAGTTGCTTTTTTCTATACCCTTCGAAAGGAATATTATGAATAGAAACGAAATGCTTAAAGAAAAAATCACAGCACGTCGTCGTGAAATCAGGGCAATAGATAAAGAAATCGAGAAAGAGCAGGAGGAGTTATTGGAAGTCAAAATAGAGCGAATTTCTGCTGGAGAAATTGCCCGTTATAAACGAGCAAGTCTGATGGAAGATTTGGAAAGGGCAGAGGCTGCTAGAAAGAATATGTAAATTTTTTTGAATAGCTTGACTGAAGAGTTGAAAAATTAAGGCATGAGAAATCTTTTACAGGTTTCTCTTTTTTTATATTCAGAAAGAAGGTTTTTTAATGGCTTATACAATGCCTGATAAAATTGAAGATAACTTTGAAGATGGTAAGGGGTTTCGAAGTGAAGACAGCAAACCACTGGGTGTGTTATTACTTTTTGGCTACTCTTTACCGTGTTTTTTCTTAAAGGCATCATCTTGAAAGGTGCTTTTTTTCTCTTCATTGCAATTCCAATTTCTTATTGGCTGCTTTTACCTGCCAAGAAATACGGTAAGACGATGAGGAATTGGCAAATCTATTATACCTATTGTTTTAGAGATAAGAAAACCTATCTCCCACCAAGAAAGGATGACTATGAAGTTTGACACGATCACAGCTAGTGAAGACTTGAAGAAAAGTAAGCGAAAGACAAATCGATTTTCTCGTCTTTTAAGGAACAACCGCCAGAAGCAAGGCAATCTGGAAGAGGTTTATCCAGTTAAAAATATCGATGACGATGGCATGATGTTGCTGTCGGTTAAGAATGATTTAGGTCAAAGTTTTGAGGAGTATAGTTACTATATCAGTGTTGAACCTTATGATTTGACGAATATTGCGCCAAATGAATTGGCAGAGATTCAAAAGCAGTATGCGACCCTTCAGCGGACATTTCGTACAAGCATGAAAGAGATTTATCTGTCCTTTCCTGAGGATAATCTCAAGCAACAGGCGCATATCAAGAATTTAATCGAGAAAACGCATGATAATTTCAAGTTGGCTTTCCTACAAAAGGAATTAGGTAAACTCAAGTATCTTGAAGAAACGCATATTTCTCAGAAAAGTTTTATTCAGATTTTTGCGCCGACACCTGAAAAGCTCAACAGGAGATGGCAAGATTTTCAAGATTCTGCTAACAAACTTTTTAAACCAACGCTATTAGGGCGAGATAATAGCTTAACGATTTTATCTCTCTTGAATAATGGGTTTGAGGGGCTTAAACGGACGACCGACTTGATAGAAGGGACGTCAGATGATAGCTTACTTCAGTTGACGAACCCTTTGGGCGGTCTGTATTTCAGTTACTCGCCCACAAGCTACATCCAAGGGGCTAAACACCGTGCAACGATTACGATTGAAGCGTTACCGACTAAGTTACTCACTTATTGGGTTTCCAATCTATCAGCACGAAAAGCTGTTGACACGGTTGGGATTGATTACAACTTTGATGCTAATTACAAGGCGATTTCAGCTATTGATTCAACGATAGCCGATTATCAAAAACAGGCAAAGAAGACAACCAATCAAACGACACTTGATTTTTTTGCTCACCAAAGACTATTGCTGGGGCAGCTTGGGCAAGAAATATTAAACAATGGCGAGATTATCAAAGATGTCAAAATCAAGCTACACCTTTCAGCTTTTTCAGAAGAAGCACTAGGTCTTAAAATTCAAAGCACCACCAATGAATTACTTGAGAAAGGCTACACGCCAACGGTCATCTTAAACAACTCTAAACGAGATTATCAAAGCCTCTTTATCAGTTATGCCATGCAGTATAGTACTGATCAAGTCTCTGTAATCGGCAGAAAACGATTGCCTGCAGCAGCGATTGCGGAAGGTTTTAGCCATAATAATATTTCGCTAAATGATGAGCAGGGCTTTGTCCTTGGCAGAAGTGCAACAGGCGGACTGCTCTATTTTGACCCCTTCACTAAGTCAAAGGATAGGCTAAGTTATAGTCTTTTTATCTCAGGCTTTTTAGGGTCAGGGAAATCAACCTTTCTCAAAAAACAGATGTTGAATAACTTCATTCGTGGTGGTTTAACCTTCTCCTGGGACGTTAACGGTGAACAGAAAAAACTTGCGGATAAGTTACACGGTAGCTATGTCAGACTAGATGGTTCGGACGGCATCATCAATATGTTGCAGGTTTTCGCACTCAAAACGTTTGAGCGAGACGATAGTATTGAGATTGATATTGAAGGCTCGTTTAATACGCATTTAGATGCGGTTGTGTCTCGATTGAAGTCAGTCGGGGTATTTGATCAGAAGATGACACGAGGTATCCGTGGGGCGCTGTTAAAGTTCTATATTCATTATGATGCGGTTTATGATTTTAACGCTTATCATGCACGTGGACAAAAGATTGTTGATGTGACAGCTTTTGAAAATACAGCCTATCCAACCTTTGATGATTTATACGACTATCTTCATCCGATTGTGACGAGTTCGTCAAGCGATATTTTGGAGGATGACTTAGCAGCGTTTAAAGAACTATACTCGATTGTGCGAGATTTGATTAACCAGTATCGTCAGGCTTTTGTTGGACACACGACACTCGATAAACTTGTCGATAACAAACTTGTGATTTTTGACATCACTCGTTTGAAAGACAGTGGCGTCAATGTCAACGATGCCATTTTCCACATGTCTTTATCACTTGTGACATCGCTTGCGATTCGTCATGGTCAAATTGAGAAACTGGCTTATGAAAGTGGTCAGAAAAAATGGTGGGAAATCGAACGTGTCTTTATTGCGGTTGACGAGTGCCACAATGTCGTTCGTCCTGAGAAGTTTTACAACGTTTCAGCGTTTGCGGTTCTGCAACGTGAAGCACGTAAATTCTTTATCAGCTTAGCGCTTGCGACACAGTTGATTGAAACCATGTTCCCAACTGACTTAGTCATGCACGATGAAGCAGCACTTGCCATGAATGAGATGCGCTCTATTGTCGGTCTTGCCCAATATAAAATCTTTGGCAAGCAATCTGAGACGTCGATACCAACCCTCGAGAAATATTTCTCAACTTATTTGAACCCTCGTGATTACAAAGAAATGCTTGAGTATGAAACAACTAAAAAAGGTTCTAAAATGAAAATGATTATATCAGGTGGCAGGGCTTTTAACTTTTTGCACCAAGTTTCTCCAGAAGAATTAGCCATGTTTAGCGGAGGTGCTTAATGCGGGAGTTCCTCAAACGACATCTCATCAAAGCGCTTGTTGGCTTGGTAGGCGGACCGCTTGTTGCTGGTGTGGGGTTCTTTCTTATTGTCTATATCATCTTGTCAGGTGCTGTAGCAGACAAGAAAGCTACTGATGCAGGGGCAAATACAGGAACGTTTTATGTGCAACATTGGTCAACGGATAGCGCTTATACGCACAATCTATTATGCCAACGCTACGGTATCACAGCTGAGCAATTAGATGGCTTTTTAGGCACAACAGGCATTAGCTATGATAAGAATCGCATCAATGGCAAACGACTACTTGATTGGCAAAAAAGAAGCGGACTTGATGTGAGAGCGATTGTTGCGATTGCGCAAATGGAATCTGGATACGGTACAGCAGGTGTCGCAACGCAACCAGGTGCCAATATGTTCGGTTATGGTGCCTTTAATGACAATCCAGGTAATGCCGCATTGTTTAATGATGAAGTAGCAGTCGTTGGGTTGACAACTCAAACCATCATCTTCAATAAAAATACAAGTTTTAAAATTCAAGATGATAAGGCGAAAGCACTCGCTAATGGTACATGGGATCCAAGCCAAGGTGGTGTCTATTTTACGGATACGAGTGGCAGTGGCATGAGACGTGCAGATGTCATGACTAGGCTTGATAAGTGGATAGACGAGCATGGTGGTACACCTGATCCCCCTGGAGGATTTGGTTCTTCGACTGGTTCAGGTAGTATCGCTAGTCTTGCTAGTCAAGTTGGCAAGGTTATCGGCAGTGGTGAGTGTTATGCCCTAACCAGTTATTATGCCCAACAGTTGGGCTTTGGGGCTTTGAGCGGACACATGAATGCCTCTGACATTGGCAGTGATTATAATTGGTCTGCGAAAGGTTGGACAGTCATTCACCATCCAGCCCCTAATCAAGTGAAGGCAGGAGATATTATTAACTTTAAAGGATATGGCAAAATGACCCAAGACGGTGCGACTTTTACCTTGACCCAATGGGGACATACAGGCGTTGTTTCACAGACCTTTTCTGATGGTACCGCAAGCTATTACACGCAGAACCCAGGACCCGTAAATGTTGCGAAAATTGATTTAACGAGGTGTGATATTACTTCAATCATTCATCCACCCAGCCATTAAGAACAGGAGACAATATGGAAAAACAAACAAAGAAAACAATCGGTATTGCGGTAGGTGTGATCGCCTTTTTAGCAGTTGGCTATCTCGCCAATAAATACCTTCATCCGCCTAAAAAGGCTGTGACAGTCAGTGAATTTGTCAAGGATGTCCCCAAAAAAGAAAAGGCGGAGCAAGATAAGACAGACGAAAAAGTAGATGTTTTTGACGATGCTGCAGTCAAAGAAAAGCTAGGGTTGCCTTCTGATGATGCAACTTCAAGCGGTACACCTGTAAGTGAGAGTAGCTCAGCACCTTCTAGTTCAGAAAGTTCTATCAAGCGAGTTGAGGACAGCCTGACAAGTTATTTCACGGTTGATTTGGATCAGGAGAAGATTTCAAAACGCAATCTTTTCCTGAAAACGGCGCTCTCGCCTGAACTTTATGAGAGCGAAACTATTGAACGTAATAGTCAAATTTTGGAGCAGATGCTTGATAACTGGAATGAAAAAAAGCAGCTTGATACAAATCAACCAGTCCAATTATTGAGCCAAAGTATTGACAGTTTGACGGTTTATTCCGACACGAAAAGCCTACAAGAAGTGACACATTTGGCAGTTCAAGTGAGTTTAACTTTGACAAGTCCGCTCTCAAAAACGCCTAACAAGGTCACACGTTGGTACGAAGTCGAACAATCTGGTGGGCTTATCACAGCGATTAAATTGATAGACGAGAAAGGAAACTGATGGCAAAAATTTATCAGATGAGTAAAAAGCAAGTCAAGAAATTGCGTAAGAAAACGCCGAATGACCTGCTAAAGAAACGCTTGAAACTGTTTCTCCTTGTGATGGCGCTCTTTATCTTAAGCCGTCCGATTGGTGCGATGTTTTCCAATGACAAAACTGAAAATGGTTCGCAGATTGGGGCTGAAATCTCAAAAGGCAATGAGGTTGTCGTCAAGCTCGCAGCACTTAAAAGCTATGACAAAGAGGAGCTGTTAGAAGTCAATTTGCTTGTGGACGTGCCTGCTAATAGAGTTGACTTTGAGTTAGCGCCTGAAGTTTATAACGCCAAGAAAAAGCGCATCAAGAACGTTGAGATTGTCAAAATCAATCCTAATTTTTATACGCTTTTTATTCCCCAAACAAAATCAGAAACCTTCCAATATTACATTGGGCTACCTGAAAAGGGGAACGTTTTAGACACCGTTAGCTTTGACGATAGGGCGACAGGTTTTACAATCACACCTGCAAAAGCCGAAGAAAAAACAGCGTTCACAGCTCGCAGTATGGCAGATTATGACTTACAATCTCGTGAATTATTATCGCTTAATTACTCGGATGGCATCAAGGCACTTGAAAAAGAACAAGCAGCATTGAGAAAAGAAAACGACAAATTGAAAGCCAAAAACGAAAAGTTATTAGCTAATGCCAATAACTTAACGACAGTTGAAAAGGAGGCAGTCGCCTCAAGTATTGCGACAAACAATCTGTCAATCAAATCAAATGAGAGTTCAATTTTGGACAAAGAAAAAGCGAAAGCGCCTATTCTTGAAAAGCTAAAAGCTCTCTCAGGAAAAGAGGATAAGGGATGATTGTCTTACTCAAATTTTTGTTTCTCTTAATCATCGGTCCTTTTATTTTGGCAAGAGATATTAACCTGTTTAGATTTTTGACTGAGGTAGAAGGCAAGACTAAGGCAGAAGTCAAGCAAGAGAAAGAGCGTTTCTACACTGTAAAAATAGGTCAATTTATGGTCAACTATTTTAAAATCTTAAGGTTGAAGGATGGAAAAATGTTTTCTTTAAATGGTGTATTTGAGCAACTTGTTAAACGACACATAGATGTTTTGAATAGCCTATTGTTGTGTTTAATCATTAGCTTTCTCGTAGATTTGTCAGGTGTGACATCTTTTATTTACAAACTTTTACCACAGTTTATACTAGACTATTTGAACAGTTTGACGATCAATAGCTCAGATGTTTCGAACCTGCTAAAGTCACTTTTGTTTTTGTGTTTTGTCTTATATCTGATGACAGTTTGCTTATATTTCTTTGATAAACTTTTGGAACACTTTGAAAATGATTCAACTTTAGTAAAAAATATGTTGGTTAGACTGGTTGGTTTTTTAGTCTATTCGGCTATCATCACTAACTTTGTTTTGGTCATCACTTTTTTATATCAATCGATTATTTTGAACGTTACAGCTATGAATATGCTAGAAAACTTATCGAAAAGTTTGACTACTTTTGAATCACTTGCTTTACTTTTTAATGCAGCGTTGTGGTTGATAAATGTTGGTTTCTTTTTTGAAATGTGGTCAACTCGCCATCAAATAAAATGAAATAAGAGTGGCCAGTTTGGACATCTCTTTTTTTGTTTTTGTGTTTTGAAGTGCGATAAAAAAGTGATACAAAAAAATACGTTGTAACATGTTTGTAACATGATTTTTGAGCCAAAACAAAGATTACAATTGGATGACAAACATTGACCAATACTGACCAAAAGAATTTTGAAAGTAGCTAAAATAGCGTTATTTAATCAATAGACAGATTATTTTAGTTTTCACCTTGTCATGATAAGGTCATGATAGAAAATGAAAAGTCAGGGTTTGTAAGGGGTTAGCTTATCATGATATTATCCGAAAATGACATCATGATAAAGTCATGACGGTGTTTTAGCTATCATGATATTATCATGAAAAAGTAGAAATCCCAGTATTAGTGGGTTTTAAAATCATGATAAGGTCATGATAACATGGTTTTTATGACCCCACTCTGAAACAAGTCGCACTGCGACTTTACCACCATTGTGGTACCAGTTTCCCCTTATGCTCTTTCACAAAGTGAAAAATTTTATGAGAGTCGTGAACTAGTCTATTTTATGGAAAACGGAGGATTTAATCAAAATGAGGGTCGTCAATCTCAGGCGGATACCTGATCGTGAGCTTGTCATTATTGACCAACTTGCGAGTAAAGAAAGTCTTAGTCGTGAAGCTTATTTACGACAAATAATTTTAAAAGTGGCGCATGAAGAAATGAATTTTAGGGGCATGGATGCCTACAAAAAAATAATCGACGAGGCGTGTGAAGTGATACACGATAATCAAGCCGTTATCGAAAAAGTAGGGAGGATTTTTTTAGATGGATATTAAAATACGGAACTTAGATGATGACATTGTTCGTCATATTGATGAGGTCGCAAAGTCAAAAGGGCAGACACGTGAAAGTTACTTGCGGATGTTATTGCGCAGGCATACGGACACACCCTTTTTGATGGAGCGCTCTTACAATCTGGAAGAGGTTGGGCAACTTTTGAGCGTTGCGATTGATCGCAATAGAGAAGTGATGGTCGCCTTGATAAAAGAAATGGAGAAATTGGATGGCTGAAGATTTTGTGGATGCAAGAATTTATAAAAGTAAACAAGAAGACCTTTTTAAGTTGTTGGTAGCTGAAAAACACAAGCCGACAATCTTGGGAAAGATTTTATCTGAACGTAACTTTTATCAATCTGAAATGGAAAAGCTGCAGGCTGAAAATCAATCGCTCCGTGCGGATTTGGTGGGGATAAAATTATCGTCACGGCAAGCTCAAAAGAATACCGATGTCATTCTTGGCGTGCTGAATCATTGGTTGCATCAACAACCCACTTATCAAATCCCGATTGATAAGCAGACGAATCGTCATCCTTTTCTTGCTTTCTATGAAACGCAGCACAAGCAAATGATTGATGATGTGGTACAAAGAAAAGTTTATAGCGATAAAGCTAAAAAGGAAGTAGCCGAAACAGATGATACTTCTGATTACAATCCATTTGATTAAGAGGTAGCTTGATGGTTGGTATCGTCTATAAGATGAAGTTTAAAGAACCCTTCAATAAAAAATATCAGAACTATATCAAGTACATGGATCGTGACGAGGCAACTCGAACACAAATGTACGAGTCATCCAATTTTGCTTTTGAGGAAGCGGATGCCAAAGCCGATTTTGAAAATTATAATATGTATATGAACAGACCACGTGCCAATGCGAGTGGTCTTTTTACTTCTTTCAGTGATGAGTTATCCTCAGATGAGGTCAAGGAACTGAAAGGGAAATTTAAGCAGGCACAAAAGAATGGGTCGCTTATGTGGCAGGATGTCATTTCTTTTGATAATGATTTTCTTGAAAAATATGGTCTCTACAATAGCCAACTCGACCAATTAGACGAGAAGAAAATTAAACAAGCCGTCAGAATGGCTGTCTCAGATATGCTTGAACGTGAGGGCATGTCTAACTCAGCCATTTGGTCTGGCGCAATCCACTACAACACCGATAATTTTCATGTTCACGTGGCGATAGTTGAACCAGAACCGACACGTGAAAAAATCATACGGACATCTAAAAAGGGGTTTACTTATGAAACGTATCGAGGAACACGGACTAAAAAAGCAGGCACACAAAATTCCTATGCCAGATTTAAAAGTGTCCTGTTGTCAAACCTGATTGATAATTCAGAGACGACAAAAAGACTATCTGAACTCATGCGAGATGTCATGAGTAGGAAAAATATACCTTTTATCGATTCGCCTTATGATTATGAAACCATCGCCAACTTTGAAAAAATCTTTCAGTCCTTACCAGATGACAAACGGCTTTGGAAGTATGGCAACAATGCCATGGCTGGCTATCGAGATGTGATTGATTTTTTCGTTGTGGACTACATCACTCGGAATTTCCAAGAAGAGTATCGGGAATTTATTGACTTGCTTGATGAGCAGGTTGAATACTATGAGGATACTTACGGTAAAAGTCGAGCAGAAGATTATAAGCAAAATAAAATGGATGAACTCAAGCGCAAGCTAGGTAATGAATTTTTGAAAGAGTGCAATGGCTATGATAAAGCACTCAAGGATAAATTAGGTTTGAAAGGGTTTGGCAAAGTTGATTTAGAAAAGCTGCCTAAAAAACAAAGGTGGCGTAGAAATTTTGTGGATTATCGTTTTCAAAATGCTTTAAACAAAGCCTTTAAAAAAACGTGGGAAGAAAGTAAACGAGAATTTTCTGCGGAGCGCTTTAAGCGAGAGCTTGAGCAGGAAAAAGAAAATGAAAGATAGAGGAGACTACTATGTTAAATACAACTGCTTTGATTGGTCGCTTGACGGCAGACCCTAAACTGACTTACACACCGAATAATGTTGCGGTCGCAAAATTTACTTTGGCGGTACAAGAAAACTATGCGGGTGCAGACGGTAGGAAACGCACAGATTTCTTACAATGTACGGCTTATCGGAAAACAGCTGAGTTGATTTCTCAATATGGTCATAAAGGCACTTTGATGAATGTCCTGGGGCGTTTATCTGCACAAAAATATGCGGATAAAACAACTGGAGAAGTGAAATACTGGACAGGCGTTATTGTGAGTGAATTTCATGTCTTGGAAAAACGAGCTGCTCAAACGCCTGACGGCAAGATGCCTGATGAAGTCTATTATCCAGAGGCAGCAGATAGGGAAGTCGCTGATTATAGTGACCCGAGAGATGACTATGATCCATTTTCTTGATTGGAAAGGTAGCGCATGAAAACAAAATATACCAAAGCAGAAATTGCTTATTTGGACACTTCAAATATTGTATCAGTTGCGAGTAGCATGGGGATAGAGTTTTATGAAGGTGTCGACAGCAAGGGTTTTTGTCGAGTGAAAGGACACTCTAAATTAGCCATTAACCCTGAACAAAATATCTTCTATAACTTTGAAACTAGAAAAGTTGGCAAGCCTATCAATTTATTGATGGACTGGTCAGGCATGACATTCATTGAAGCTGTGACTTATCTGGACGAAAATGATTTCGGTAAAACAGACCACAAGCCAGTTGCCAATTTTAAGCCAAAGAAAAAAGAGCCGTTTTACTACTATTTCAAGTTGAACAAAGATACCACAGTCGCAAGGAATTACCTAGTCAATGAACGTAAACTCAATGCGAATTTAGTCGATGCCATGCTCAAAACGAGAATGATTACTCAGGATGTTCAAAATAATGTCTTGTTCAATTATAAGTGGGATAACCGTGCAACTGGTGCGGTTGTTCAAGGGACAACTTTCTTGCCCAGTCGATTCAATGGTCGGGATTATTTCAAAGGTATTGCGAGAAATAGTGAACCTAATTTTGGTTTTCATTTCTCTTTTGGCAATCCTCAGAAAATTTATATCTTTGAGGCACCAATTGATGCCTTATCTTACTATTCTTTCAATCCAGAAGCTAGACAAGATGTCATGTATGCGGCGATGGCAGGTGTGAAACCAGTGGCAGTCGGTAACTTTATAAAGTACGCCGCAGAACATGGCCAGAAAGACGTCACAAATGATGGCATCTATATTTCGACTGATAATGATAGCACTGGTGTGAAGTTTTGGTCACATTATGCCAAACTCAATGCTTGGTCGGAAGGTCCAGACATCTTTAAAAATAATATCCCTGACTTTTATAGTGTGCCACAGGACATATTGGATATGTATCAACGAGTGCTTGCGGAACATGATGAAACTTTTGATTTACGCCCTTTACTTGCGATTCACAAGTTCGAGACGAATTTTTCTCATGAACCTAGAATTTCAAATGATATGGGTTACTATCACTATTTTGCTTTGAAAAATCCGTACGATCCAACGACGAAAGAAAAAATCATCTTGTCTTCAGATGAGATTGAAAAGCAGGTTAGGTCATTAGTCATATCCTATTTAGATAATGACAAAGATTTGAGAAGGACAATCAGTCATCCAAAACTTAGTCGTGATATTAGCGACTATTTTTTTGATATTACAAGTGATTTGGTAGTTGATTATCAAACGAGAATTGTCGCTAAACCTAGAAAAGCTATCCAAAAAGATTGGAATGACGTTTTGAAAGCAGAAAGTCGTCAAATGCCAGTCTTTATCGATGTGACTAATGCACATGAATTTGAACAGGTCAGCCGTAACTTTGATGAAAATCAGATTTCAAAATCTGATACGAAGAAATTTAGTGTCGCTCATCCTGAAGGTGAGCTTGAAATTTAAGGGATGGAATATAAAAATGGCAGAAAAAAATAATGGTTTTTTGAACAGAATTATATCAAGATTTGCAAGGAATGTGAGTGAAACTGAATTAGCACTCAATGAGCAACTGACAAATTTTAGAGTAACTTTTGAGAGAGTGTTGGATGTAGAGGAATACCAGTATATTGAAAAAGAGCTAGAACCGATTAAGGAACGTCTTTTAAATTCACCTCATAGTCTTGATGCTAATATTTTAGAAGAATATTATTTAGGAACTTTTATTCATGATAGTCAATATCGTGATATGAATTTTGTCGAGTATTCGGATAATAGACCTCAAATTCTTGAGGAACACGCAGAATGGGTAGAGGCACGGGAACAGTTTGCGGAAGCTGAAGAAAAGGCATTGGCGGATTATGATGAGGAACAAGAAAGGGCATTAGAGCATCAGGAATATACTGAAATTGCTCAAATTGAGGCGGATATGGTCAGTCAAAAAAGAGCTGATAAGTTGTCTGAGAGACTGCCGACCGGTTGGAAAATGTTTATGTATGGTGATGGTAGTGGTCATTTCACTGCCCCTTCAGGTGCAGAATTTGCGAGATTTGATAACTATACAAAAGATTTTAAGCTACTAAATAGTCAAGAGAGATATGGATTTGATGAAAATCCAAGTGAATTTTTGGTAGATATGATAGTGGATCAGGAGCTTAAAAGAATATCACAGAAACATTTTGAATTTGGCGTGGTGCTAAATGATGACTTAAAAAATGATGACATGGCAGAATTTGTCAATAAACTTCTTACTAGTTCTGATTCAACTAAAAGTCAGGAATATTTAGAAGATAAAAATGAGTTAGTTCATCTATTGAAAAATAAGCTGCTAAAAAATGGCTATACGTATGAACAGAAAGAGGAAGAAATGGGAACGTCTCAAAATTACGCTCACATCAAAAATAGCGCAGAATGGCGTGCGCAAGAAATAAAAATTAAAGAGGGAAAAGATGCTTTTCAAGAGCAAAATATCAAAGATTTTGTGAATGAAATTTCTGAGATTTTAAACGGTGAAGGGCTTGATACTGATAAACTAGATTCACCTTTTTTGAAAAACAGCCTGGAAGAATTTCAAGATCTTGCACGTATGAGCTTAATTGAACAATTCAAGGATGCAGGGCATCTAAATATGGCGGGTAAAATTGAAAAAATGAATGACTCGTTTATCAACTATGGGTTTGATTTTCCTAAAGTTGCCTTTTCGGAATCAATAGCTGAGGATGCAGAAAATATTATCTATTTTTCAGATGAAGCTGGTGAGACAGTATTTGCTAAAGTTGAGAACGTTTCATTTAATCCAGATATGGCACGTGAAATAGGATTAGGGATGATTACTTGTCATTTGCCAAAATTGGATAAATCGGAACTTAAAAAGGAAGATGAAGAATTAGAAATGTGAGGAGACAATGGACAAACAAAATCAAATCATCAAAGAGATTTTCAATAACACCGCACGACAACTCATCAGTTCGCCTGCTGAATTGTATCAGTTTTTGATGCAAAATCGTTACTTGTATGAGTTACCTATCACAACAATCATTGAAATTTACGGTCAAAATCCCACTGCGACCAAAGTTAAGACTTTTGATGAGTGGTCTGAGCTTGGAGGAGCGGTTATTAGCGGTCAAAAAGGGATTCAAACGCTTATTGAGCCAAATAACCCCTATTCTAAACGCACGACTTATTTTGATATGACTCAGGTAGCACACAAGGAATTAAACGTTGAGAGCTTGATGTTGACGGAAAATCAAGTGTTTAAATTTTTAGAGCTTGAAAAGTTTGACATTTTGTTTCCAAACGATACCGCTGAACGTGATTTTTGGCGCTATATCAAAGATAAGGCTGAAACTGGACTTGCGAACTTTGCAGGTCTTAGTGAAGCTGAGAAAGCAGTTGTCCCGTTTATAGCTGAGTTTTCTTTGAATACTGAGTTGAATATCTCGACTGAAGCAGACGACTTGAGAAAGGCTGGAAACATTCAAGCCAAGTTTAAGGACAATCCTGAATTACGTCCGCTTGAAGTCATCAAAATTGCCAATAACCTCTCAAAAAGTATCCTGATAAGCATTCAAAAGAATCTGACAACGCTTGAAAAGGTTGCGGAACTGGAGAATGACAAACAGGCACAATTTCAAACAGAAAAAGCGCTTGTCTTAGAGTGGGTCACGCAATACAAAGGCTTTAAAAATGATGAGCAGCGTAAAGATATGCTTTATCGATTTGAACAATCGCATTTGGAAGTTAAGCATGATAGGCAAGATGGTGTCTTTTTGGACAGCGGTGGGACTGTTCTTTTTTCTGACGAGGGTTTAATTCCAAAAGTTTTGTCAGAACCTAGTCTTCTGCCAGACGGTTTTGAACCATCATTTGCGCCAGATAATTTGCGAGTATATGTTGACTTTGCTTTAAATGGCCCAGAATCAACGCTAGAAGAGCGACAAGCTAATAGCGATAAATTCCTCATCACTCAAGTCAAACAGCGACAGAACGCGAAATATGGCGAGGATACCCCTGTTGTCAATGACGTGCTTGAAAATCTGACATCGGTTGATGAGATTTGGACGATTCAAGACAAAATCGAAACCGCCATCGACGTCGCCAATCAAGTTTTTAATCAGGATATTCTAGCTACAGATGTACCAGAAGATATTTTTACATCGGCAGCTGTTGTTGAGGCTGAAACTACTCATGAAGTCATAGATGAGTACCAACTGCCAGAGAGTAGCACTCACGATATTTCAGATAACCTGACTGTTTTAATTCAGTATCAGGCAGCGCATCGATTCTTGAAAAATCAGATAGAACGTCGAGTTATTTTCATGGAAAATGGGGCGCTTGAAAGCGATACACCTATCGCAGAAATCATCTCTCTAATCGATAAGGATAATACAGCTGAAATGATCAGTAATCCTTTTGATATACATTTTTCAAAGAAATTTGACTTAAAATTTGGTTTTGGAATGGATGCGCTGATTGTTCATCCAGGTCATCTTGGTCTGCCAGATGATTTTGATTTGCATGAAATTGTGGCTACGATCAATCGTCAGAAGAACTTGGCACTCACGATTGATAAGACAAAGGATGAGCAGTTAGCTGCTATTGAAGTTGAAACAGTAGCACCCGACAGCAACCTTGGCGAAATTTCCTTGTTTGATGATATTGTTGAGTTGACTGCAGTAGAACCAGAAGAAAACCCACTTGCCTACAATCCGATTGATATCCAAGATATTCTCTCTCAAGAGGGCGATTTAATCTACACAAATGGTCAATTTCAAAATAGCATACAAGTTGAAGATAGTGTGTTAAAACTTCACATTTGGCGACTATCTCAAGTCGAGGACAGCTTTGAAAATGTGCCAGTAGCACCTTGGGCAGTTGAAGTCATCGAAGATAGTATCAGTCAAGGCTATTTAGCCTATGGCGAACATTGGGGAAAAGAATTTGATATTGAGGCTGAGCTTTTTGACCGACAAGACGGTTACACTTACACTTTTGATAATCTGTATACTTTGGAAGAAGTGCAACAATTTATCTCTGAAGTAGAAGAAAAAGACACTTCCGATTCAATCGAAGGTTTTTCTGTTTCCGATAATTTTGTCAAAGGCGAAGCATTCGTAGAAGCGTTGAAAAAAGAGTCACCAGGTCTAAGTTACTATGACGAGTATATATCTACTCCAGATTTTCCAAGTGTGTATCTGGACGATATGACCGCCCTTGATTTTGATAATGACTTTGACCAGAGAAAATCAGATGCAGTTAAGCTAACTTTTGAGGAATACCAAAAATTCTATGAACAAGGTTTACCATTAGCTGTTATAAATGGCGATGAGCCACTTAATTATCAAGGTTTTTCTGTGGGTTCAGGCGATACTTTCCCACAAACTTTTGGTGGTTTTTCGGAAACGTTTTACTTTGCCCTGGATGATTGGGAAGAACTTGAAACAGAAAAAAATCCTCAAATCTTACTTGATGAACAGGTCGTAAGTTCTGGTAAATTCTATATCCAACTTGATGGCGCTGATAATGGTAGTTACTACATGGATGAAATCCGAATGGGCGATGTGCTCATCTCTACAAGTAGCACTAACATCCTAACGAATGCCATGGCATTTGAGAGCTATGAAGCAGCGCTTGGTTATATTGACGTGAGAGATGACGATGCTCAGTTTAAAGCGGCAAACATAGTTGATGAAGCAGGCAACATAGTACAAGGCATAGAAAAAGAGATTTCTAGTCTTTCAACTGAAGCTGTTTCTGAAATTTCTGAGCCTTATAAGTCTTTGAATAATATGCTTGCAATTTCTGAATATCAAAAAGAAATGCTTGATTTAAACGAGAGTGAACAACTTTTCGTTAAAAATACAGTCAAAAACTATCTTGATGACGAGGCATACAATGCTTTTGGCAAAAATAGTTTTTCAGAGTTGGCTCATGATGAGCAAGGGGGTATCGTTAATGCCTATGCAGAACAAATTGATGAAATCGCAAAGGAAAAAAGCATAGTTCTTGATGAGCCAGTTGAACCGAAAATTCAGGAACAACCCAAGGAGATTAAAGCTACAACCCTAGCTGCCGCAAAGGGTATCAACGTGGTCAATATGGATAGTGACGGTCAAGAAATTAGCCATGACCCTACAAATGACGGGCATTTTCAGTCGGACCGACCAACAGAGCCTCCAAAGGCTTTTTCTTTTCCAGAAAATTTGGCTGATTTCTATCCCAAAACGCCAACTGAAAAAGTTACTGCCAATCTTGAAGCGATTCGACTTGTCAAAAGTCTTGAAAAAGAAAACCGACAAGCAACATCGCAAGAACAAGCTATACTTGCGCAATACGTCGGGTGGGGCGGTCTGGCTAATACTTTCTTTGATGATAACCTTAAACGCTATGAGGGACAACGTGAAGCTCTTAAAGCAATTGTCAGCTCAAAAGAATATGCGGCTATGCGCCGTTCAAGTTTGACAGCCTATTATACTGACCCTGCGATGGGAACAGGTAATTTCTTTAGTGCCATGCCTGAAAATTTGCTCTCAAATAGCGATCTTTACGGTGTTGAATTAGACGGCATCACAGGCGCTATCGCTAAACAACTCCATCCAGAAGCAGACATTAAAATCCAAGGTTTTGAAACAACTGAGTTTAATGATGATGCTTTTGATGTGGTTATCGGTAATGTCCCTTTTGCGGATTTCAGTATCACAGATGATAGATATGATAAGCCCTATGTCATTCATGATTATTTCTTCAAAAAATCGCTTGATTTAGTCCGTGATGGTGGTATTGTCGCCTTTATTACAAGTACAGGGACGATGGATAAGCGAAATTCGACTTTCCGTCAAGAAATAAGCACTGAAGCAGGGTTTATCAGTGGTGTCCGATTGCCAAATAATGCCTTTAAAGCCATCGCAGGCACGGATGTCTCGACAGATATTCTATTTTTCCAAAAAGGAAATCAAGGGTATTCAGAGTTGGTTGGTAATTGGCATGAAACGACTAGCGTGCCTGATGTCAATCATGACGGCGAGTACTTGGAGGGTGTTTCTGCCAATCGATATTTTACAGATATTGAACACGTCGCAGGTCACTATGATGTCAAAAATTTCCATGGTAAGACTTTAACAGTCAATCCCACACCTGCAGTTGAACTGCCACACCTGATTAACACGATTTTATCAGAACAAATTTCACCTTCGCCTACTTTTAATTCTGACGAAATCAAAATTAAAGATTTTTCTGAAACCTATAATCCGACCTATATGCACCGACAAGCAGTCAGAGAAAATGATGAAAAAAATCAAGCAATTGACAAGCTGAATGCTCACAAAGAAAATATCGTCTGGCTGTTTGAAGAAAGTGCCGTGGATTTAGCAGCGGTAGCTGAAACGCCTTCTGTTTCTAAACAGTCTTATTTAGATGTCTCAATCCCTGAAACGGTCAGAGATTTAGCCCCTCAAACGCATATGATCCATGATGGGAAAATTTACTTTAATGACAGTATCGATGGCATTGTCGAAAAAAACGAAGCATGGTTTAGGGCAGGTTATATCCAAAAAAGAAACAAAGACGATGAGCTTGTCTTTGAGAAAAATGGCAAACCTGCCATGTGGTGGTCACGTGGCAAATGGTCTCAAACAGTCCTACCACGCTTGACAGCTATGGTCGAGATTTCAAGTGTGGTACAGGAGATTATCCAATACCAACATGACAGTCCAGATAAAGGGCAAGATGACACAGCTTTTCAAGTGCTGCTTGATAAGCTCAATACAAGCTATGATGCTTTCACGACAAATAAAAAATTAAAAGGCAAGTACGGGAATTTCCTTAATCGCAAAGAGAATGCGCAGCTTTTCGAGGAAGATTTAAATTACTATTCAGTCCTTGCGATTGAAAGTGACTATCGTGATGATAAGGGAGACCTTACTTATCGAAAAAGTGATTTCTTCCATAAAAAGACGATTGCCTCAAGAAAAGAAATTGTCGTTAGCAATCCAGTTGATGCCTTAAATGCTTCTATCAATCGCTATGGGACGATCAATTTTGAGTATATGAGCGAACTCTTACCTTTGTCAAAAGAGGACTACATCGCAGAACTTGATAGTAGTATCTATTTGAATCCAGTGACGGAAAAGTACGAGCAGGCAGATGATTATTTGAGTGGTAATATCCATACCAAACTGATGGCGCTTGAAGAGTTAAAAGCAACTGACAAAATAGATGAAGCAGTTTACTTGAAAAACAAGACTGCGCTTGATAAAGTCATGCCTGAACCTTTGTCCATCACAGAAATTGATTTCAAAATCGGCAGCCGCTTTATCCCCACTGAAGTCTACCAACAGTTTCTAGCTGAAAAAATACTTGGCTTGAACTATACGCATCCTGACGGTGTAGGAAATGGTGGCAGTCGTCGGATGCAAGTCGCCTACAATCAAACCTTGTCAAAATATGTGATTTCCGAACCTAGCCTGTTTAATAAAGATTATGTTAGTCAAGGTCTATACAATGATTTGATCATCGAGGGCGAAACTCGCAGGCATAATCCTGTGCATCTTTTCAATGATATGCTTAATCTTCGGAAAACGACGGTCAATTATTATGACAGCAGCGGTAGAAAACAGACCAATGCAGCATTAACTGCCGTTGCCGAAAACAAGCAAAAATTGTTAGCATTGGAATTTAACGAGTTTGTCATGGATAATGAGGTTATCCGTCAGGAGATTACAGATATCTATAATCGGGACCACAACTCAACTGTTGTGCGTACTTACGATGGCAGTCACTTCACTTTTGATGGGCTAACCACAGATATTGAGTTACGCCCACATCAAAAAGATGCCGTTAGTCGAGTTGTTCAATCACAACGTGGCTTATTTGCGCACGTTGTAGGCTCAGGTAAGACCTTGTCAATGATTGCTAGTGGTATGAAGTTAAAAGAGCTAGGACTAGCTCATAAGCCGCTTTACGTTGTGCCTAAAAGCATACTCAAACAGTTTGGCAAGGATATGAAACAAGCCTATTCTGACCGCAATATTATCTCGCCAAGCCCTCGTGATTTCATCAAAGAGCGACGTCGCAAACTTATTGCTCGAATTGGCGCAGGAGATTACGATGCCGTGATACTCTCTCATGAACAGTTTGGTAAAATACCACTTGCCAAAGAAAGAGAAGACGACTATCTTAGTCAAGAACTGGACAGTATCAAAACGGCGATTTTCAAAGCAAAAGAGGAACAGGGTAAAAAAGTCCATCCGTTAAGCAAATGGAGGCACTTGAAAAACGACTTGAAAATAAACTGGAGAGTTTACAGACACGTAAAGACGACGGTATCCTTTTTGAAAATATGGGGGTTGATTTTCTCTTTGTCGATGAAGCACACAACTTTAAGAATTTGTCTTATCAGACTGAGTTGGCAGATGTTAAGGGTGTGAATATGACCGCTAGTCAAAAAGCTAGTGATATGCTTTTAAAGGCTAAGTATTTACAAGAGAATAACGAAAAAGGTGGCGGTGTTGTTTTTGCGACAGGCACACCAGTTTCAAACTCGATGGCTGAGATGTATACCATGATGCGGTATTTAGAGCCTGATGTCTTAGAAAGTAATCGTATCAGTAGTTTTGATGAATGGGCTGCTTTGTTTGCGCAGATTGAGAGCAACATGGAAGTTGATCAAACGGGTCAAAAATGGAAACAAGTCATACGCTTCAGCAAGTTCAATAATCTGCCTGAATTGATGAAACTTTATCAAACAGTCGCAGATATTCAGACAGCTGATATGCTTGATTTACCCACACCTGCAATCGCAAATGATGGTAAACCGTTTGTGATTGTCAGTGAGCCGTCAGAGCAACAAAAGCTCTATATGGATGAATTGATTGACCGAAGCGATGCCGTGTCGTCTGGGCAAGTTGACCCGAGAGAAGACAATATGCTTAGAATTATAACACACGCACGTCTGATGGCAACCGATATGCGCTTAATTGACCCTGCTTATGATGCGATAGACAGCGCTAAACCCCAACAAGTGGCTGAAAATGTTTTTAGAATTTGGGAGGAAAACATAGCCACGAAAGCGACACAAATGGTCTTTTCGGATATTGGGACACCTAAAACAAGTCGAAAAACGAAAGGCGATAGAATTGAATTTGCGGATGATATTGATTATAACTTCAATGTTTATCAAGAAATCAAGGATAATTTGATAGCTATGGGTATCCCTGCAAAAGAAATTGCCTTTATCCATGATGCCGAGAAAGATGAGCAAAAAGAGGCGCTTTTTGAAAAAGTCCGAACTGGAGAGGTCAGGGTTCTCTTTGCCAGTACGCAAAAAGGCGGGACTGGTGTCAACGTGCAAGATAAACTCTTAGCCGTCCATCATGTGGATGTCCCTTGGCGACCAAGTGACATCGAACAGCGCAATGGTAGAATTGTTCGTCAGGGCAATACCAATCCAGAAGTTCAAATCTATAACTATGTGACAAAAGGAACTTTTGACACCTTCATGTGGCAAATTCAGGAACAAAAACTCAAATATATCACTCAGGTCATGAGTGGTAAGTCCGCAAGTCGTTCCATGGACGAAATGGATGACCTCGTTTTGACGGCAAGTGAAATCAAGGCGGTTGCGACCAATAATCCCTATATCAAAGAAAAGATGGAACTTGAAAACAGCTTAGCTAATCTCACGATTGCCCGCAATTACTTTATCAAAGGTCAAGAAAAGAATACCAAAGAAATTCAGTATTTAGAAACTGAAATCCCCTTGAGCGAACGCCATTTAACCAAGATTACGGCAGATAAGGTCACAGCTGAGCAACATATGGCAAACGATGAAGCGGCTTATCGGCGCTATGAGTACCAAATGATTGCCTACAACAGTCAAAAGGAAAAGGGCGAAAAAGACCTCGTTAAACCGATTGAGCCACCTTTTGAATTATTGCTTGAAGGACAGGGTCTCATTACAAGCAAGCGAGAAGCAGGCGACAAGAACAACAACATCAACAACATCGTCCACAATGCTTTTACAACTGAAGTGCATGATTTTAAGATTGGCGAGTATAAAGGATTTGAGATCATGGGACGAACCAAGACTGAGCAGACCACGCTACACGCAGAAGATACGATTTTCGTCGTCGGTCAAGCCGTTCATCCACTCAGTATCAATGTGTCAAGCGGTATTGGCACAATGACACGCCTTAATAACCTTTTGACGGACAAAATTATTAAAGCACCTGACGTGGCTGAAAGTAGATTGAAGGATAATAAGGCGAAGCTAGCAGGCTTGAAAGCTAATCAAAACGTTAAATTTGATAAGGAGGACGAGTTTAAGCAAGTCAGCTTGCGCCTGAATGGAGTCAACCAACAAATTGAAGCAGGTGTGTCTAAACAGACACCAAGTCAAGCAAAATCATTTGAAGTTGACGATGATTTAGAAATGTGACGTATTTAAAATATCACTTAGCTATATGCGGGTATTTGCCATATATCAAAAAACTGATAGAATTTGGAGGAGTTAAGACTCTTAAATTCTGAGTAATGAATGGAGTTATCTTGAAAAAAATAAATTTATTGTTTCAAAGACAAAAAAATCGTTATTTGAACCCTCAAAGCTATAATAAACCTAAGAAACAGTCTGAATTATATTTCAAAATAAGAAAAAAGAGATTGGAAAAATATACAGCTCAGAAGGCACGTTTTAATAAACTAACTGATGATATGCTTATATCTGAACATGTCTATTTAAAGTCTTTTCTTGAATTTCAAAAATTAACTTTTTCTATTTTAGTAGTTGGTGTATTTCTATCTATCATATCAGGAATATGGGCTAATATTTATCGTCTTTTGACAGACTTGTTGACCTCAAGTATGCAGGATAGAGGAAGTGATACATTTGCTTATTTACCGATGGTCATCTTCTTATTTTTGGCTTTGCTTGCGTTTATAATTTTATGTATCCTCATGTTTGGGATTAATTCTATCAAATCAAATTATAGAGATATTCTAGTTATTGAGGAAATTAGGAAAAAGAGAAAGATTTAATGTTGTTCGATTGGATTGAAGATAATAAAGAGCATGTGATAATTGGAACGATGGTTATATTGTTTGTATTTTTTGCATTCCTTACAGGGACTACAGCATTTGGCTATCTGGCAACACAACGTTAGTATAAAATCATATGAGGATGATTTAGAATTTTAAGTCACAATAAAACGCTCTCTCAGACTGTCTGGTCTGGGGGGCGTTTTTTGTGTTTAGACAATTTTTTGTAAAAGTGCTTCAGTGAGTGTTTCAGAGAAATTGATATGTTCCTTTTGTGCTTTCTTTACCAACCATTCTGGCACGGTCACGTTTTTTCTAACGGTCTTATTGCCTCTAATGAAAGGTGTAGGGTCAACTTGAATAAGGCTTGTAAAACCATCAGTAGTTGCCAACTGCGTAATATCCGATGGCGTAGGTAAGTCTTTATTTTCATCAATATAATATGCCAGGATGCCAGCTAAAAACTCTTGAGCATTAGTAATGGCTGCATCTAGTGTATTCCCTTCCGTTGCACCGTTAAATTCAGGAAATTCAACCCAAAAGCCGTTATCTTCTTTATGAAAAATTGCAGGATATGTTTTTAACATGATAAGTTCCTCCTATGAAAAAACACTGAAAGCCGAACTATTTCAGCCCTAAATCTTTCAGTATTTTCTGCTCAGTGCCTTTCTTCAAGTCTTGATTAGCGTGAACTGGAATCGTAACAGGAAGAAAACCTTGCTTTTGCACAATGTGGTGGCTACCATTAATGCGGTGTTCTTTCCATCCATTTTTGACAGCAAGTTTCAGCAATTGTTTGCCTGTAAGTGGCATGCGCATTACCTCCTTACACTTTTAATTATACGCACTATGCGCATTGAAGTCAAGAAAAAACAATTATTTTGAAAAAAATTGCACTCGAAGCGATTTAATCGTTGACAACAGATAATAGTTATGTAAAAATAAATTCATAGAGATAGAAAAGCTATTTCAAAAAAGAAAGCAGGTACTAACATGGCATATGGAGACTATTGGAAAGT
>NZ_BAAGGP010000027.1:0-33974 GCF_054658615.1 Pseudolactococcus yaeyamensis | reverse complement strand
TTAACGTATCTTTCATCTCGTGAATCTTCTATAATCATAAATTTTTCTTGTAGTGTCATATTGTTCTCCTAATGGCAGTGTAGCACTTTTGGTTAATTTTTCAAGACTAATTTATGAAACGACCGTGGTTAAATCAAGTGATTAACTTGAATTTTCTGAAAATTATGGTAAAATGGTAAAATAATTGTCTTGTCCGACGATACGTTATAAGATGAGGTCATCAGCTAACGTTAGAGGTCTGACATAAATAAATATAAAATGGAGAAAAGCAATGCAAATTATTGTCAACGGCTTGATTCTCGGGAGTGTCTATGCGCTGATTGCGCTTGGTTACACCATGGTTTACGGGATTATCAAGCTGATTAACTTTGCGCACGGCGATGTTTATATGATGGGCGCTTTTATGGGCTACTATTTGATTAACAGCTTACACCTGAACTTTTTCATCGCCTTGATTTTATCAATGGCGGGTTGTGCCCTATTAGGAATGGCTATCGAATTTCTAGCCTATCGTCCTTTGCGGAAATCGACTAAAGTCGCAGCTCTGATTACGGCAATCGGTGTGTCATTTTTACTTGAAAATGTCATGATTTATTTCGTAGGCTCTGCCTCACGCCAGTTCCCGAGTGCCATCAAAGTCACGAAATATAGCTTTGCGGGCATTACCATTACCAATGTTCAGTTGATGATTTTGGTAACAGCTGTCATTTTGATGGTACTCTTGCAGCTCATCGTCAAGAAAACGAAGATGGGGAAAGCCATGCGCGCGGTCTCTGTTGAGGCTGATGCTGCCCGTCTCATGGGGATTAATGTCGATCGGACGATTAGCTTTACCTTTGCCCTAGGTTCAGCGCTTGCGGGTGCAGCTGGTGTCTTGATAGGTCTTTACTACGGCTCTATCGACCCACTCATGGGCATGGCGCCGGGTCTTAAAGCCTTTGTCGCTGCCGTTCTCGGTGGGATTGGAATTATCCCCGGTGCTGCGCTTGGTGGGATTGTTATTGGCCTACTCGAAACAGTGGCACAGTCCTTGCCGGGTAAACTTTCATGGGTTGCAGGTTACAAAGATGCCGTGGTTTACGCTGTCCTCATTATCATTCTTTTAATTCGTCCTGCCGGCATTCTCGGCAAAAACGTGAAAGAGAAGGTGTAGGCTGATGAAAAAAAATCTAAAAACAAACATCATCTGGCTGGCGATTATTGCCGCTGTTTATGCGCTGCTTTTCGCCCTGATTAGCGTAGGCATTATCAATGCCTTTGTCGCACAAATCATCACGCAAATCGGGATTAACCTGATTGTTGCTGTCGGCCTCAACCTCGTCATCGGCTTCACGGGACAATTCTCCTTTGGTTCGGCTGGGTTCATGGCGATTGGTGCCTATACCTCTGCCATCGTCACTGCACGCATGGCGCCAACTTGGGGGACGATTTTCTTGTCAATGCTGATTGGCGCGCTTGTTGCCGGTGTCGTTGCGGTCATCGTTGGCTATCCAACGCTCCGTTTGAAGGGGGACTATCTGGCGATTGCGACACTGGGTGTGTCAGAAATCATTCGTATCCTCATCATGAATGGTGGCGATTTGACTAATGGCGCAGCAGGTCTATCAGGGATTATCCTCTTTACAGACTGGGGCATGACCTTCATCTTTGCCGTTACCATCATTGTTTTGATTCTGAACTTTATCAATTCGCCATCAGGTCGTGCGACACTTTCAGTACGTGAGGACGAAATCGCCTCTGAATCCATGGGTGTCAACGTCACTCGCGTCAAAGTCATTGCATTTACCCTCGGCGCCATGGTGACAGCCATTGCCGGGAGTCTGTACGCAGGTTTCATCGGAACGGTCACACCGAAAGATTTCACATGGATGAAATCTGTTGATGCCTTGATTATCGTGGTACTTGGTGGTTTAGGATCTATCACAGGGACCATCATCGCAGCCATTATCTTAGGTTTACTGAATATGTTCCTCCAAGATTTCGGCGCTATCCGAATGATTATCTACTCACTTGTTCTAATTCTCGTGATGATTTTCCGTCCGGGTGGTCTGCTTGGCACATGGGAATTCAAACTCTCACGTTTTTTTAATCAAAAAGAAAATAAGGAGGCTAAATAATGGCACTTCTTGAAGTTAAAAATCTAACGAAAAATTTCGGTGGTTTGACGGCCGTCGGAGATGTTAATATCGAACTTGGCGCTTCTGAGCTTGTTGGCTTGATTGGCCCAAATGGTGCGGGCAAAACGACATTGTTTAACCTTTTGACGGGGGTGTATGAGCCATCAGAAGGCACGGTGAATTTAGATGGTAAAATCCTAAACGGTATGCCGACTTATAAAATCGCTGCTGCGGGTCTATCACGGACCTTCCAAAATATCCGCCTGTTCAAAGATTTGAGCGTGCTGGATAATGTTTTGATTGCCATGGGGACGCGTAAAAAATCTAAACTCATCGAGTCATTTTTCCGCTTGCCGGGTTATTATAAGCAAGAAGCAGAGATGACAAAAGAAGCGTTGGAATTATTGGCTATCTTTGATTTAGATGTCAAATATGACAGTCTAGCGAAAAACTTGCCTTATGGTGAACAACGTCGTTTGGAAATCGTTCGGGCGCTTGCGACACAGCCTAAAATTTTATTTTTAGACGAGCCAGCAGCTGGTATGAATCCGCAGGAAACAGCGGAGTTGACAGCTTTGATCAAGCAAATTCAGCAGCAGTTTAACATTACCATTCTCTTGATTGAGCATGATATGAGCTTGGTGATGAATGTCACAGAGCGGATTTATGTGCTGGAATACGGTCGTCTGATTGCACATGGGACACCAGACGAAATCAAAAATAATAAACGCGTTATTGAAGCGTACCTAGGAGGAGAAGCATAATGGCGATGTTAGAAGTAAAAAACCTTGACGTCCATTATGGTGTCATCCAAGGTGTCCGTGATGTCTCTTTTGAGGTCAATCAAGGCGAAGTTGTATCCCTGATCGGGGCCAATGGTGCTGGAAAAACCTCGATTCTTCGAACGATTTCAGGTCTTGTGAGACCTTCTAACGGTACGATTACCTTCGAAGGTCAAGAGATTCAAAAAACACCCGCTCAAAAAATCGTGGCGAGTGGTCTGTCTCAAGTGCCAGAAGGTCGTCATGTTTTCCCGGGTCTCTCTGTCTTAGAAAACTTGGAAATGGGTGCTTTCTTACGTAAAAATCGGGAAGAAAATACGCAAAATCTTAAACACGTCTTCCAACGTTTCCCGCGTCTGGAAGAACGTAAAAACCAAGATGCGGCAACCCTTTCAGGTGGCGAGCAACAAATGCTTGCCATGGGTCGTGCCTTGATGAGCCAACCGAAACTTTTGTTGTTGGACGAGCCATCAATGGGTTTGGCACCCATTTTCATTCAAGAAATTTTTGAGATTATCAAAGACATCCAAAAACAAGGGACGACGGTTTTATTGATTGAGCAAAATGCCAATATGGCACTCTCAATCGCTGACCGTGGTTATGTTTTGGAGACAGGTAAAGTCATCTTATCTGGTACCGGTAAGGAATTACTGGCCTCTGATGAAGTCCGTAAGGCTTATCTGGGTGGCTAACAACCCTCAAAAGGCAAGATATAAAATATCGGCTTTTGAGATATAGAGTAAAAAATAAAACGACGGGTTCCCTCACCCCGAAAATCAAAAAGGAGTAACATGTTTAATCAAATTACCTCAAAAGCAGGACTCTACGGTGTCTTGTTTACAGCAACGTTCTTTTTGGCTGCATGGGCAAATATCAATGTTGGTATTGTCTTTCAGCCAATGCATATCTTTAATTTTGAATTGACCCTAACGGGTGGAGATATTTTCTTTCCTTTAGTCTATATCATTAACGATTTGGCAGCAGAATTTTTCGGTAAGAAAAAAGCAATCAAATTATCAGTTATCGCATCACTTTTGTTTACAATATTGGCAGTGATTTCTTACATGACGACTTTTGTGCCAAACATCAGTCCTGAGTACGCATCAGCAGCAAGAGTGCTCTTTGCCTTTAGTCCAAGAGCAGCGATTTCAGGTGTCATTGCCTTATTAGTCGGGACTACCTTAAATGCTTATGTCTTTGAAGCCATGAAAAATCGAGGTGCAGGCTTTAAGCGGCGCGCTTGGGTATCGACGATGATTGGTGAATTGGGCGATTCTGTTTTAGTCACTTTTTTGATGTTTGCTGGCTTGATGCCGATGTCTATTTTGATATCAATGATTGTGACGCAATATATTTTGAAACTATGTGTGGAAGGTATTCTTGTCGCACATACTGAGAAAATTGCCAAACAATTACACCGACAAATTCATGACTAAAAAATTAAAAGTAATCATTGATTGTGATCCCGGTATTGATGACATGCTCGCCATTCGTTATGCGCTCAGAACTCCTGAAATTGAGGTGCTAGGCTTTAGTGTGGTCAGTGGTAATGTTGCTGATGATAAGGGTGTTAATAATCTAAAGGAAATTTTATATCAGGAAAATCGGTTTGATTTGCTCATTCATATTGGGCGAGGCAGACCACTCGTTAAATTTTTTAGAGATGCCGAAGATACACATGGGCAATATGGTTTAGGGTATTTTAGTGATTATCATTTACTTGATAAGACAATTGCAACTGAAAGCGCCAGTGAATTTTTACTAGCACATGCGGACTGTACCATTTTAGCGCTAGGACCATTGACGAATATCGCAGATAGTTATTTACTTAATCCAACACTTGCCAAATCTTTTAAGATCATTAGCATGGGTGGTAATCTCTATGAGCAAGGAAACATGAGTGAGTTTTCCGAGTACAATTATTGGGTAGATCCAGAAAGTGCTAAGCTTGTTTTAAATCATCTCGATGTGATCATGGTAGGTCTTGATGTGACGAGAAAACTTAAATTCTATCCCGAGGATGTTGTTGATGAAACAGATTTAGAAATCTTACGTTTTTATTTTGAATTTCACCAAAAATATGAAAACTTCTATGGCGCAGTTATTAATGATCCACTGGTTGTTGATTATCTGCTATATCCTGACGATTATAGTTGCCAAAAATTAAGGCTTGACGTGTTAATCGAAGAAGGCGAGCATCGGGGGCAGACGATTGTCTCACAAGATAATGATTACCGTTTGAATCAGGCTTTAATAGCAGTGTCGGATATTAGTAAGATAAAAGCACGGATAAAAAAACAAGTCTTGAATTAATCAGTCAATAGTATGGTTAAAACATAAAGTACGAAGTTATGATGCGCTTGATATGAATAATCGTGGTAAAATAAAGCTAAAGATATAGGTTGTGTTCAATCAAGCAAATAGGAAAAGGAGTAACAATTATGGCAGTAAAAGATTTTATGACCAAAAAAGTCATCTACGTCTCTCCAACGACTAAGGTAGCAAAAGCTGCTGATATCATGAAAGAACAAGGGATTCACCGACTACCTGTGATTGAAAATGATAAATTAGTCGGACTAGTGACAGCTGGCACGATAGAGAAAGCAAGTCCTTCCGTGGCAACCTCTTTATCAGTCTATGAGATGAACTATTTACTGAATAAAACAACAGTCGGCGAAGTGATGATTCGTGAAGTCTTGACGATTTCGAAATATGCCTCATTAGAAGATGCCGTCTATCGCATGCGTCAAAATAATATCGGTGTCTTGCCAGTTGTAGATAATGAACAAATCAGCGGTGTGATTACAGATAAGGATGTTTTCGGTGCTTTTTTGAAAATCGCAGGATACGGTGAGGCAGGTGTTCGTGTACGTCTGCTCATGCCTGATGTGATGGGCTCATTGGCAAAAGTAGCAGATCTTTTGGCTGAAAAAGCCTTGGATGTCAGAAGTATCGTCCAAATCAATACTGAAAACAAAAAAACTGTTGTTGAGATGCAGTTGACAGGTCAACTCAGACCAGAAGAGATTGAGCAAGCTTTTGTTGCAGCAGGATTTGAAGTTGACGAAATTCACGAAACTGAAAATAAGCTAGTTAGATAAAGCACTGCGCAATTTCAGATAAATATGATAAAATAGACGAGTAAGTCTATTTTTTATAGCATAAAATACCCTGTAAATAAAGCCTTTGAGCGGCCTCAGTTCGCGAATGACCCCGCTTGAACGAAGCGCCAGCGAAGGTCAAGTTTTAAGCTTTTGCGAAATAAAAGCGCAGAAAGCCTTTGAGCGGCCTCAGTTCGCGAATGACCCCGCTTGGACGAAGCGCCAGCGAAGGTCAAGTTTCAAGCTTTTGCGAAGTAAAAGCGCAGAAAGCCTTTGAGCGGCCTCGGTTCGCGAATGACCCCGCTTGGACGAAGCGCCAGCGAAGGTCAAGTTTTAAGCTTTTGCGAAGTAAAAGCGCAGAAAGGAAGAATTATGTTTTACATTTACCTTAGAAATTTCGTCGCCTTCCTCTTGTGGATGCTCAACGGCAATGCGCACTACCATAACAAAGATAAAATTTTAGACCCGTCTGAAAATTATATCCTCGTCGCCCCACACAGAACTTGGTGGGATCCCGTTTACATGGCCTTTGCGACCAAGCCTAAAGAATTTATCTTCATGGCAAAAAAAGAGCTCTTTAAAAATGCCTTTTTCGGCTATTGGATTGAGAAGTGTGGTGCCTTCCCGATTGACCGAGACCATCCGGGACCTAGCACCATCAAATATCCTACAAAAGTCCTCAAAACCTCTAACCGTTCATTGATTATGTTTCCTTCTGGCTCTCGTCATTCGACAGACGTCAAAGGCGGTGTTGCCGTCATTGCCAAAATGGCGAAAGTCCGTATTTTACCTGCTGTTTACCAAGGGCCGATGAGTTTCAAGGCTCTGGCGAAACGCGAGCAGGTAGATATGAATTTCGGGAATGCTATTGATATTTCGGATATCAAAAAAATGGATGAGGCAGGTATCGCTGAAGTTGCACGCCGTATCGAATCAGAGTTTGACCGTTTGGATGCCGAGTTAGAAGCGACAAAAGGCACACATCGTCGGATGATTTTTGGTTATATCCCACGTTTGATTTTGCTGATTCCAGCCATTATCATTACACTGCTAACTGTCCTCTTTACCATGGTGGCAGCACCTATTCATAAGAAGTTGAAAAAATCATGAGCTGTCATGGTTTTTTTATTTTTTTAAAACTTAAGGCTTGACAAAATCAAGTGTACCACCTATAATGGTACATATAATACAAAAAGAAAGGATGACCATGAATAAATTAGCGATATATGAACAACTGGCTTATCAGATTAAGCATGAGATTGCGGCTGGCATTATTCAACCCGGGGATAAGTTGCCGAGTGTGCGAAAGTTTGCGCTGGAAAAACAAATTAATCCCAACACAGCGGTCAAAGTGTATAAGACTTTGGAAAATGAAGGTGTGATTATCTCGATTCCTAGTAAGGGTAATTTTGTAAGTGATGATGCTGAACAATTACAAAGTTTGCGTATGGCAGAGCTAACAGAGAATTGTCGTGACTTGCTACAAGAAATGCGAGATAACCATATCAAAAAAACGGCTGTTTTAAAATTAGTAGAAGGAGTTTATCATGACTTTGAGCGTTAACAATGTAAGCAAAACAATTGAAGGCAATCCGATATTAGAAAATGTGACCTTTGACATGGTAGGTGGCAGTATCCTTGGTCTTGTCGGGCGTAACGGTGTTGGGAAAACGACATTAATGCGACTGATTGCCGGTGAAATGCAGCCAGAAAGTGGTCAAATTCAATTTGATGAAATGGGTCGAGCCTCTGTTTTTTATCTGGATACCTTGTCGAATTGGATGCAAAGTTACACGGCGATAGTGGCAGCAGATGTTTTAGCAGTTTTTTATCCTAAATTTAATCGTGAGCGTTTTGAAGAGATACTCTGCTCACAAAAGTTACCTTTGAATAAAACCATCGCAAGTTTTTCAAAAGGACAAAAGGCTTTGATTTATATCGCGGCAGGTATTGCCAGTCAAGCTCACTATTTGCTATTTGATGAACCCTTAGATGGTTTGGATGTCTTTGTCAAAGATTACTTTAAGACCTTGTTACTTGAAGCGGTGGATGAGGGACGCGGTGTCATCATTGCCACGCATAATCTAGCTGAATTAGACAGTCTGGCAGATAGAATATTACTGATTAATGACAGCTATGTCATTGAGCAAGAAAATGAGACGGATATTGTCAAAATTCAATTTGTTTATGAGGGGGATGAACTCGCGTCTAACTTGACAAATGTTGCGACAATCCTTGAAAAAAGAGGGCGTGTCTATGTGGCTTTGATTTCAGAGTCGTTGATCCCTGCGATTTTTACAGATACAACGACCTATAAATTTGTCGAGATTTTATCTGTGACGACTGAGGATATTTTCAGAAAGGAACTGGGGTAAGGTTAATGAAAAATGTAATGACAGCATATTATAGATTACGTAAGGGATGGCTAATTGCTTTTTACAGCCTTATTATTCTAGCTGGTATGGTCGGCATGGTCGTGGATAGTGGCAACTGGCATACTTGGGAAAAACAATTTGACAAGTATTTCTCTGCGAAAGAATATTATCAAATCCGTGATTACTTAGGGACAGAACAGGCGAGTCATATGGATGTTTATGACAAATATGAAGGCGCCAATGACTATCTGAATCTGATTATTTCTGATAGCGATATCGACGGTGAAGTTGTCAAAAAACAGGCTGGTGTGTCACCTAGTGCTTATTATAAACTGATGCCGGCTAAGTTTGAAACATTTAGAGAGCGTCAGCTGGCTTACTACGTACCAACGGATAGACATGCCTATAAAGATGGCTTTGCCAGTAGCAATCAAATCTTGGTGAGTCGACCAGATAAATCTATCGAAGTTTCCTTAAATGCTGTTGCCTTAATTGGTGCCCCACTTTTAGTGATTGTTGTTATCTATAGTTTGATGTTGATGTTTGATCAATGGAAGAAATTACCTGCTTTCATGCGATCTAGGACTGGTCATGCTGGTTTTTTACTCACTACTCAAGCCGTGTATTGGCTAATTATCCCCTTTATTTTAACAATTTGTCTGTCTGTTTTAACACAATTAACACGGTCTATGTTTATCCCTGCGAAGTTTGTAGTGATTCCTTGGTCGGCTATCCTGAATTATTCAACAGATTTCCTAGCTCAGATGTTATTGCTAGTGATTTTAGCGAGTTTTGTTCACGCACTGGTTGGCAACCCAATCTATAAAGTCATTACCTTTGTTTGTGCCCTAGCTGTTTTTGGAATGACACTCAGTGTAATATATGGCTTAACAGGCGTTAGCGTTTTGAATAATTTAAGCTACTTTGAATTTTTGCTAGCAACTGCTATCTTAATTCCCGTGACAATCTGGCTACAGTCCAAGTATTCGTTAGAGCAAGATAGTTCTTATATCCGACTGCCAAAGCTGAGGTTAGCGTTCTATCTGTTGATTGTTTTCTTTACGATACTCGATTTTCTTGTACCATTGCTCGCTTTGCGAGGGAATAACTGGAACATGGTGGATTCTTTGATTTACACGATTGTCCCTATTGTTATCGTCATTTTATTTGCTAAATTAGTTCTGAATAAAGATATTCGGCATCTGCTTTCAAAATAAGAATTAGCACTCTGAAAAAAGAGTGCTAATTTTTTTGTCAAAATTGGTCAAACATGGTAAAATGGATGTACACTAAAAAATACTAATTGAAATAAAAGAGGTTTTGCCTAAATGAATAACACAGAATACTACGCTCGTCTGGGCATCAGCAAGTCTGCCAGCCAAGACGAAATCAAAAAAGCTTATCGTAAATTGTCGAAACAGTACCACCCAGATATTAACAAAGCAGCGGGTGCAGAGGACAAATATAAGGAGATTCAAGAGGCCTATGACACGCTAGGTGATGAACAAAAACGTGCAGCCTATGACCAGTATGGCACAGCTGGAGCCAATGGCGGTTTTGGTGGCTTTGATGGCTTCTCAGGCGGCGGTTTCGGCGGCTTTGACGACATTTTTTCATCATTTTTCGGTGGCGGCGGTGCGCAAAGCAATCCGACTGCGCCACGTCAAGGTGACGATTTACAATATCGCATGAAGTTGAAATTTGAAGAGGCGATTTTTGGTGTTGAAAAAGAAATCAGTTATCCACGAGAGCAAGCCTGTCATACCTGTCATGGTAATGGTGCGAAACCGGGTACGCAGCCCATTACTTGTGCCAAGTGTGGTGGTCGAGGCCAAGTACAAGTGGCGCGTGACACACCACTTGGTCGTGTGATGACGACAGCAACTTGTGATGTGTGTCGTGGTACTGGTAAAGAAATCAAAGAAAAATGTTCAACTTGTCATGGCTCGGGTCATGAAAAACAAGAACATAAGGTTAAGGTTAAAGTGCCAGCGGGTGTTGAAACAGGTCAACAAATGCGGATGCAAGGTGGCGGAGATGCTGGCGTCAACCAAGGCCCTTATGGCGATCTCTATGTCGTCTTTGATGTCGCAGCATCTGATAAATTTGAACGTGATGGCTCTGAAATCTTCTATGATATGCCGATTGACTTTGTTCAAGCGGCGCTTGGTGATGAAGTTGAAATCCCGACCGTTCATGGCAAGGTTAAGATGAAAATCCCAGCAGGCACACAAACCGGTCAAAATTTCCGTTTACGTGGTAAGGGGGCGCCTAAACTTCGTGGCACAGGTATTGGCGATCAACACGTTATCGTGAATATCGTCACACCTAAGAAACTCAATGATGCTCAAAAAGAAGCGTTAGTAGCCTTTGGCAAAGCAAGCGGTCAAAGCGTTTCAGCACAGAAACCAGAAGGTTTCTTTGATAAGTTGAAAAAAGGAATTTAAGTAAAACATGATACTGGAAGCGGTGCGACGCAAGTCGCAAACTTTCGTAGAAAAATAGGAATTTGAGGTTCTGCGCTTGCGCAGGTTCTACAAATTATCTTTTTTCTTAGAAAGTTAGCTATAAGTTCAAAGCACATGATACTGGAAGCGGTGCGACCGTGATTTTCAGATAAAACCCTCTCATCAAGCTAAAACTTGACGAGAGGTTTTATGTTGCACAGGAAACAAATATGCTATAATAAAACTATGGAAAAATCAGAACAAATTATGACTGGCATTACTGACCTGAATAATAAACTTCTACTACTGCGGAAATCGATTATGGAAAAAGCAATGATAGGTTTTAGCTTATCAGAAATTGCTTATATAGAATATATTGCTTTGCATCCAGATGCTAATGTCACACGACTTGCTGCGGCGCTTTACATGACGCGAGGGGCGATTAGTAAGATCACGAAAAAATTGGAAAAAAAAGGCATGATTACCAGTTATCAGAAGCCTGATAATAAAAAAGAGCTCTACTTTTCCTTAACTGCAGAAGGACAAAAGATTGATGCCATTCATCGTCAGCTACACCAAGACTTCATCGCAGCGGACCAAAAAGTATTTGCGGCTTTTTCAGATTGCGACTTAACGACAATCCTTCGTTTTGTTGACGCTTATAATCAGCATTTAGATCAAGATTTAAAATGAGACCTTTGATAGGTTTTATTTTTTTGAATAAATATAGTTGACAAGGAAACAAAATTAAGGTAAAATAACGATGTTGACAAGGAAACAATAATCCGTCAACATCTGAAAGGTAACTTAAACAATGACAACAATCCCAAATAAAATGCCGCACCAAACAATGCGAGCAGCTTGGACACTCACGCTAGCAGCGATTGCCCCCATGTTGGACTCGACCATGGTTAATATCGCAGTCAAAGAACTAACGCAGGACTTTTCGACAAGTCTTGGCACTATCCAATGGGCCATGACAGGCTATATCCTTGCACTAGCCGTCGCTGTACCGGTTTCTGGCTGGTTGATGAATCATTTTAATGGCAAGAAAGTGCTCATTCTTGCCGTCATCATGTTTGGCCTAACCTCCGTCCTAGCAGGGCTAAGCTGGCGCGTTGAAGTCTTCATTTTCTTCCGTCTCCTGCAAGGTTTCAGCGCAGGCATTATCACACCGCTGATGTCCACTTTACTCGTCAAAACGGCTGGCCCTGAAAATATCGGTAAAGTGATTGCGATCGTCACAACGCCCATGATTTTTGGTCCAATCTTTGGTCCAGTGCTTGGCGGTTTTATCATTGAATTGACATCTTGGCAATGGCTTTTTTACATCAATGTCGCAGTGGTCGCGGTTACCGTTCCCTTGATGATGAAAAATCTCCCAAATTTCCCTGCCTTTGATCGCGAAAGTCGCTTGGATAGCCTCGGTATCCTGCTTCTGGCAACCATGAGTATCGCCTTCATTTTCGGCGTCTCCAAGGCAGCTGATCAAGCGAGTTTTACCAATCCGACGACACTCATTTGGCTTGGCCTTGGTTTCGCGCTGATGCTAGCTTATATCATCTATGACCGCCACACGACCAGCCAAACCGTTCTGCCTCTCACACTCTTTCGCTACACGACCTTCAAAGCAACTAGCGTAGGCCTATTCCTCGCTAACATTGCCATAATGGGCCCGATGTTGATTCTTCCTTTATTTTTTCAAAATATGCTAGAGTTGACACCGATTGAGGCAGCGCTCGCGCTGATGCCACAAGGTTTGGGGATGTTAATCACCCGCCCTTATATCGGTCGCATGATTGATAAAGTCGGAGCCAAAAAGGTTGTCCTAGTCAGTGTCATTCTCTCAATCGTCGGCTCTCTCCCACTCGTTTTCATCACATCGCATACCAGCCTGATTTGGCTATCTAGCCTCCTTTTCATTCGTGGAATGAGCGTTGGTGGTATTACCATTCCTTTGTCAAGTGATGCCTATACAGGTCTTGACGAAAAAGAATTACCACAAGCGAGTGTCGGCGTCAATGTGATTGAAAACCTCGGCTCTGGGTTTGGCACAGCGCTTCTAGCGACAGTTGTTGCCTCAGTCACAGTAACCAATGGCACGCTTTCTGGTTTTCATGCAGGCTTTTTAGTATCGGTAATCATTCTCGCCTTGATTAGTTTACCGGCTTTATTTTTAACATATAAGGTTCAGTTAAGTTAGCAAGTATATAATAAAATCATTCCTAAAATATTTTTCATAACCTTCCCTTTTCACAATGGCTCGCCAAACTTGGCGAGCTTTTGTGTTATAATGAAACCATGAGCATTGAAAATTATAAACCGGATTTTTTGCTGACAGCTGCTTATCAGCTGGATGCCGAAAGTTTGAGACGGCATGGCGTTCGTGCGGTGCTGGTCGATTTAGATAATACCTTGATGGCATGGGATAATCCTGATGGGACGCCTGAAATGCGGTCATGGTTGGCAGAGATGAAAGCAACAAATATCAAGGTCATCGTGGTGTCTAATAACAATCACGATCGCGTCAAGAGAGCTGTCGAGCGATTCGATGTGCCGTTTGTCAGTCGTGCTATGAAGCCTTTTGACATGGGCATCAAAAAAGCGCTTGCGTTTTTGGGTGAAAAGCCTGAGGATGCGGTCATGGTCGGCGATCAGCTGATGACGGATATTCGTGCGGCGAAGCGGGCTGGCGTTCGCAGTGTCTTGGTGCAGCCTTTGGTCAAGTCGGATGCGTGGAATACGAAGTTTAATCGAGTGCGTGAGCGCCGCGTGTGGCGCAAGTTAATAGAAAAATATGGAGAACCTGAGTGGCAGAACACGATTTAGTAACAGAGGAATTAGATGCTTTGCAGTGTATCGGTTGTGGGGCTGTCATTCAGACAGCAGATAAAGTGGGCATCGGTTATACCCCCCAATCAGCACTGGAAAAAGGGCTAGAAACGGGCGAGTTGTACTGTCAGCGCTGTTTCCGTCTGCGTCACTATAATGAGATTGCGGCGGTTAATATCAGTGATGATGAGTTTTTACGTCTCTTGACGGAAGTTGGTAACACCAATGCTTTAGTCGTCAATGTCGTTGATATTTTTGACTTCAATGGGTCAGTCATTCCGGGTCTGCATCGTTTTGTTGCGGGAAATGACGTGTTGCTAGTCGGAAATAAACGCGATATCTTACCGAAATCAGTCAAGGAAAGCAAAGTGAGAAATTGGTTGCGGGAACGTGCTTATGAAGAAGGCTTGCGCCCTGTTGATGTCGTTTTGACTAGCGCCTACAATCGAGATGATATCTTAGACCTTGTAGATGAGATTGAAAATTACCGTGAAGGTCGCGATGTCTATGTCGTGGGTGTGACCAATGTCGGCAAATCAACTTTAATCAATGCGATTATTAAAAATGCGACAGGCGACAGTGACGTCATCACGACTAGTCGTTTTCCGGGGACGACCCTAGATAAAATCGAGATTCCGCTAGATGACGGTCGCTTTATCGTTGATACACCGGGGATTATTCATCGGCATCAAATGGCGCACTTCATCGGGCCTGAGGACTTGAAATTAGTCAGTCCGAAGAAAGAAATTAAGCCGAAAACTTATCAGTTGAATGAGGGGCAGACTTTATTCATGGGGGGCTTGGCACGCTTTGACTACTTAAAAGGAGAAAAGCAAGGCTTTACAGGTTTCTTTGACAACCATCTGATGATTCACAGAACCAAACTTGAAAAGGCAGATGAATTTTACGCCAAACACAAAGGCAATCTGTTAGTGCCATCTCGTGAAGCTGACATGGCTGATTTCCCCAAACTTATCCGAAAAGAGTTTGCCATTAAAGGTAAATCAGACATTGTCTTTTCAGGACTAGGTTGGATTCGCGTGGCTAAACCTGCGATTATTGCTGCTTGGGTGCCTGAGGGGGGCGATGTGGTCGTGAGGAAAAGTTTGATTTAAAACGACAGGGCAAGTTTTGACTGCCTCAAATTTTATATTGATTGAAACCATCATCAGTTTATGTTATGATGGTTTTTTGATGAAATTTAAAGAAAGTATTGAGGGAAGACGATGAATACGATAGGATTATTATTTCAGGAAAATCCGTTTGTCTATATCGGACTTGGGATTGCGGCAGTTGCTTTAGTTGTCATGTTCGTTTTTTTAATCCAATTTATTGTTGGGAAAAATAGGAAACGTGAATTGATTAAATTTTTGATTGCACTATTTGTTTTGATTGCAAGTTTCGGGACTTTTATGTATGCGGCGCTGACGGTTGAGACGCCTAAGTCAGATACGATTACAGCAGTCATGGATGAGATTAATGGCAATAGTGATTACCAAAAATATGACGCTGAAGCCAACCGATTAACGACAGCGATAATCAATGAATGGGGTGTATCGGGTAATATTTCACCTGAAGAGGGTCAAACAGTTGTGGATAGTCATTGTGTAGAAATTGACGCTTTGATTGCCAAAGGGAATGGTTATCTGAAAGCGATTGATCAAGCAGCACCAAAAGCGAAACTAGACACACTACCCAAAGCCTATGGTAACTATGTCGCAGCAATTAAAGAAAATATCCAAATTAGTTTGAACATGTTGACGGATATCCAGACTGTTAAAGTGAATCAAAATGAAATGGTGGAGAAGTTCAACAAAGAGTATAATCAAGCGTTGATAACAGCACAAACGGCAATCAATTCAGCAATTGATGCCGTGAACAAGGCACGTGGAACTGGCAAATAAGCGCTGAGGTAAAAATTAGAATAGCACGTCAGCGATTTAGTCAGACTGTCGGATTAAAAAACTATTAGTTTTGATAAATAATAAGGGAGGTGTAATTCCTTCCTTTTTGTTTCCTCTAAATTATGGTAAAATTGGATTTAGAGATTTGAAATTTTGAATCGACAGCACACAAGCGACTAGACATACTCTTAAGTGAGTCTAACGTTACATATAGAAAGATAACTATGGCATTGACAGGAAAACAAAAACGCTATCTCCGCGCGGAAGCGCACCATTTGACACCGATTGTTCAAGTCGGTAAGAGTGGTTTAACCAATGAAATCAAGACGAGTATTCGCAAGGCGCTAGATGCCCGTGAATTAATCAAAGTGGCGATTCTACAAAATTCTGATGTTGACATTCATGATGTGGCAAAAGGGGTCGAAGAGATGTCATTTGATGTGGTGCAAAAAATTGGTCGCATTTTAGTTGTCTTTAAAGTGGCTGAAAAACGCGAAAATCGCAAGCTCTCCCTCAAAGTCAGAGACTTATAAGCCTCGTCTTTGAGGCGATCCGATAGGCTCAAACCTTATCGTCAAGTCTCACGCCTGTTCCGCCGCAACTACTAAAGGAGTTATCGATGGGCATTGAACTTCTCACCCCCTATACGAAAGTTGAACTTGAACCGCAAAAAACGGGAGAGCGCCGGCAGATTGGTCTTTTTGTCGGGAAATTTGCCCCGATTCATTTGGCGCATCTGGTCATTGCAGATCAGGTCTGGCGGGAGCTCAACCTTGAGCGTGTCTTGTTTATGCCTGAGCACGATGATGAAAATGGGACGATCATCAGTCTGCTGGCGCGTGGTCTGCAAGGTCATTCAGGCTTTGGGATTGAAACCGCACGTCTCAACCACACGAGAGAACCGCTGATTGAGACGCTTAAAACCCTGATTGCAAACAACTCCGAAACCGATTTTTACTTGATAGCTGGTAGTGATGAGATTGGTAGGTTATCGCAGCTGGAAAATGCGTCAGAATTGGCACAACTAGTCCAACTTGTGGGGGTGCAGCGACCGAAATTCAGGACGGGGACGTCCTTACCGATTTTATGGGTGGATGTGCCACAGATGGACATCTCGTCCAAACATCTACGAGACATGATGTGGCAGGGGATTGAGCCTAAGTTTTTGATGCCAGATGCGGTGCTTGAGATGATTAAGGAGAGGGGCTTATATGGGCTTTGAGTTTTATCCAGAAGTTGGGCTGACACGAGTTGAATTATTTGATAAAATTTCAGCTAACATGTCTGAAAAACGCTTTCAGCATGTGCAAAATGTCGCTAAGTCTGCGCTTCAATTAGCTGAGCGTTGGTGCTATCCTGAACCGAGAAAATCCGAATTAGCGGGTCTCCTGCATGATTATGCCAAGGAAGAAACGGATGAGACTTTTATCCAGCTGATAAAGAAACATCAGCTAGACCCAGACCTTCTCAACTGGAATAATAACGTCTGGCACGGTCTCGTTGGCATTTATAAAATTCAGGAAGATTTTGGATTGGCTGACCCAGAGATTATCCGTGCGATTGAAATTCATACGGTCGGGAGTGCTGCCATGACCTTGCTAGATAAGATTTTGTATGTGGCAGATTATGTCGAGGCGGGTCGTACCTTCGAGGGTGTTGAAACCGCACGTCAACTCGCTTACGAGCGGGATTTAGATGCTGCTGTGGCTTATGAGACAGTGCATACGATCGCATTTCTTGCGAGCAAACATGTGCCCATCTATCCGCAAACGATTTTGACCTATAATGCCTATGTCGATCAACTCAAATAGGACCAAAAAACGTCTGCTTGTGGGCTTTACTGCTGGTTTTCTGGCAATCAATGGCGGGCAAAGTATCTATCAAGCGCTTTTGATGAACAGACGCAAGCGACAATTTCGGGCTTATTTGAAAGATACCGCTAAGAAAGTTACTTTCGGTCATTTTCATCGCGGTTCAGTCTATGGTTACAAGCATATCAGAAGTTCGCAAAATGTTTATTTTGCGGTGAGACAGATCTCTGATGAACGTTTTATCGTTCGCCGTCACGCCAAGATTTGGAACATGCCTGAAACCTATGCCGTTACTGATTTTGACTATAATTTCCTCAGTGATTTTGCTTACTATGTCGATGACCAGATGGCTATGCAAGATCAGTTCGAGCCGATTCGTGCTGGAGATTGTTTAGATGACAGATTTCAAGTCGTTCAAACAATCGATGATGATGAGATGGGATTGCAAGCCATGGCTGTACAAGTCAGTCAAACGCAACTCGTCATTGCTTATGCTGGCACGAATCCTCTCGATGCTAGAGATTTGAAGATGGATATGACGACGCTTGTCGCCAAGCAAAATCTGCCGAGTTCAGAAAATCATCAGCAACATCAAAAGGCAGAGATATTTTATCAGACAGTCCAAGCTGACTATCCTAACCTGACCATCACGCTGACCGGTCATTCACTGGGCGGCTTTCTGGCTTTATACGTCGCTTGTCGCCATGGGCTAGGTGCCACAGTTTATAATGCGCCTGATCCATATCAACTGTTAGACGACATGCCTCTAAAACGAGAACTTAACCTGATAAATTACCGCCATGCTTATGATGCTATGGGTAATTTTGCGGGGAACGGCACGGGTGCTGAAGTGTTCAGTCATCGGCGCTTTGTCCCTGCGCGTACGCCTTTTGTTTACCACGGTATCGCCTCGTGGCGCTTTGATTCAAACGGAAAAATAGAAAGATAAGAAAATATGAGAACTCAAACTATACTACAAACCGTAGTGAAAGCTGCAGATGATAAAAAAGCCCTGAACATTGTTGCCTTAGATATGCGTGATGTGAGCGGTGTGATGGATACGCTGGTCGTAATGGAAGCGATGAATGCGCGTCAAATTGATGCCATCGTTGACAATATTACAGAAGCCATCAAGAAAAATGGTGGCGAAATCCATGGTGTTGAAGGCGTCGGTGCAGATGGTTGGGTCTTGATTGACCTGATTGATGTCGTGATTAATGTCATGACCCACGATGTGCGTTTGACTTATAGCCTTGAAAAACTTTGGCATGACGCACCAGATATTGATGTCGCAGACTGGTTGACCGCATAAAATATGGATAATTATCAAGAATTTGCCCGCGTTTATGACACGATTATGGACGACACGCTTTATGATGCTTGGCATGATTTTTCGCGTCGCCATTTACCGTCAGAAACCAAGGAAATATTAGAGCTTGCTTGTGGTACAGGCAAGCTTTCTGTGCAGTTTGCCCGAGATGGCTATGCCGTGACGGGGCTTGACCTGTCAGAAGAAATGCTGACCATCGCCTACAACCGAGCGCTAGACGAGCTAGACGACTCCACAGGCATCGGCTTTATTGAAGGCGACATGCGCGATTTGCGTGACGTCGGCACCTATGATGCCGTGACTTGCTACAGCGATAGTATCTGCTACATGCCCGACCGCGAGGCGGTGCAAGAAGTATTTGACGGCGTTTTCAACGCCTTGAATGCGGGTGGTACCTTTATCTTCGATGTGCACTCCGTGCATCAAATCGACGAAGTCTTTCCAGGCTATGCCTATCATGAAAACGAAGAAGATTTTGCCTTTATCTGGGATTCCTTTCCGGGAGAAAAAGCCCATAGTATCACGCATGAACTGACTTTCTTTGTCAAGGATAGCGAAGGAAAATTTGAGCGTCGCGATGAAGTTCACGATGAGCGAACTTACACGATTGATAACTACCTGACCATGCTAGACAATGCTGGTTTTGTCTCGGTCCAAGTTTTTGCCGACTTTGAAGATGTTGCGCCACATGAAAAAGATGACGACAGTGCCCGTTGGTTCTTTGTGGCGAGAAAGGATTAAGCATGGGATTAACACCATTAGAGGTTATGATCTTATTTAAAGATAAAAAAAGTAGTGGCGGATCTTACCAAAGTCCAAGAGGAGGCTGTTTAGGGCTTCTGATTGAGTTGATTAAGATTATCGTTTCTATTATCTTAGCGATTATTCTGGTAAGGTGGCTGGTTGGGGCGCTCTAACTGAACGGATCATAAGTGAAATTTTAGAAAGGGAATGCCATGTTTTATTTAGCTGTCGCACTTATCATTAGTTTGGTTACTTATTTATCACAAGATAGACGAAAAAGAATAGTGCCCACATGGTTAATTCTTGTTTTAGTCGTCCTTGGCTTAGCTGTTTTAATCGAAATCGCTGGAGAAGTAATACCGGTTGTCTTAGTCGCTTTATTTATTTGGTGGCTTGTCAGACGACCAAGTCGCCAAAAGAAAAAAGAAGGTAAGGCAGCAGCACAAGTTGAAGCCATGCGTGAACAGGCTAGACCAACTTCAAATCGAGCGATAGACCCTATCAAGCGCTATGTGTCAACGCCTAAACGTCAGGAAGCCTTGGCTGAATTAGACAGCACACCAAAAGAGCTGGCTGCCTACATTCATCAGGAAATCGATACCTTCTTCCTGAATGAGTGGACCAAGATGTCCGTCATCTATAGGGATAAGTCTAATCAGTTTGATGAGGATGTCCAAGACAATGCGGGTCAACAGATGCGGGAGATTTTGGATGCGATTTTTACTAAGTTTGCCAAGAAAAAACGGGCTGAAATGGTCGAAAAACAAGCTATCAACGAAGAATTGAAAGCCCAACACAAACAAGAAATTGACATCGCCATGCAAGTCTATGATAAATGGCAGGACAAGTCATGACTTCAAATGCCCTTTCTGACGAAAATTTAGGCAAGGTTTCAGGGATTATTGCGGAGTTTAATCCCTTTCATCACGGGCATCAGTACTTGCTGTCACAAGCACCGGGTCTGAAAATCGTTATCATGAGTGGCAACTGGATGCAGCGGGGGGAGCCTGCGATTGTGGACAAGTGGACACGTGCCCAAATGGCGCTAAAAAATGGTGCGGATATTATCGTCGAGCTACCATTTTTTGCTAGTGTTCAGGGTGCTGACTATTTCGCCCAATATGCGGTGCAAATGCTAGCTGACTTGGGCATTGACCAGTTGGTATTTGGGACGGATTCTGATGTCATTGCTTATGACGGTCTGCGTCAGATTTACCATGAAAAAGAGACAGAAATTCAAGCGTTTATAGCAGATTTACCTGACAATTTATCCTATCCGCAAAAGATGCAAGAGATGTGGCAGACTTTTGCTGGCGTTCAGTTTGATGGCAATACTCCCAATCATATCTTAGCTCTAGCTTATACCAAGGCTGTGGCGGCTATCGCACCGAAAATTCAATTACAGCCAGTCAAGCGCAAGGGCGCAGGTTTTCATGATGATACTTTGTCACACTTCGCCTCAGCGACGGCGATTCGGGAGCATGCAGATGAAGACTTATCACGCTTTATGCCAGACTTTGCCAGTTTTCAGGTTGCGCCTAAAGTCCAGTGGTCGGATTATTTCCCCTTGCTCAACTATCAGCTACTCTCAGCAAATCTCACCGACATTTTTCAGGTTAATGACGAGCTGGCTGTCAGATTGAAAAGTGCCATTAAAACAACGACAGACTTTGAAAGTCTAGTCGATGTGGTGGCGACGAAGCGCTATACCAAGGCGCGGGTCAGGCGGTTGTTGACTTATATTTTGGTTAATGTGCCTAAATCACAGGTCTTTGAGCAACCCAAGCCGCATGTGCTAGGCTTTTCAGCAGCGGGTCAGCGCTACCTGAAACAGTTTGATGTCGTGACCAAGGTCGGTAAAACCTATCAAGACACACTCAGCCTTCAGGCGGACGCTATCTATCGTCTGGGTAATCCAGCCATTCCTGAGCAAAATTACGGCCGACCACCGCTCAGGCAGACGCATGGCGCAGCCCCAGAAGAAAAAAGTGTCGAAAATGATGCGCAGAGCTGACAAATGTTGAAATTGTGATAAAATAGAATAATAAGTTAAAAGGATACGAAAGAAGGAGTTATAATGGGACGCAAATGGGCGAATATCGTCGCAAAGAAAACGGCTAAAGATGGCGCAAACTCAAAAGTTTATGCGAAATTTGGTGTGGAAATTTACGCTGCGGCGAAACAGGGAGATCCAGATCCTGAGTCGAACTCAAAACTGAAATTTACGATTGAACGTGCCAAACAAGCGCAAGTACCACGTCATATTATCGACAAAGCCATTGATAAAGCTAAAGGGAGCAGTGATGAAACCTTTACCGAAGGTCGTTACGAAGGCTTTGGTCCTAACGGCTCAATGGTTATCGTGGATACTTTGACGACCAACGTCAACCGGACGGCTGCTAATGTCCGTGCGGCTTATAACAAAAATGGCGGGAATTTTGGGTCATCAGGTTCAGTTTCTTACCTGTTTGATAATACTGGTGTCATTGGGTTTGTCGGGGATAATGCAGACGAGATTTTCGAGTATCTTTTAGAAAAAGAAATCGACGTGCGTGATGTTGAGCAACAAGAAGAACAAGTCATCGTCTACACAGAGCCGGAAGCTTTGCACAAAGCCTTAGAAGCGCTTCGTGACAATGGTGTTGCTGAGTTTACCGTGTCAGAACTTGAATTGATCCCGCAAAGTGAAGTCGACTTATCTGGCGACGATTTGGAAACTTTTGAGAAATTAATTGATGCACTTGAAGACGACGAAGATGTGCAAAAAGTTTATCATAATGTGGCTGATTTTTAAAACGAATTAAAGGTTTTATACCAGATAGTAAACGATGAAAAACGTGTGGCAAAAAGCCGACGCGTTTTTTTTTGCGTTTTTGAGAGGAAAGTATCAAATGTTTCTTTAAAAAACACGCCTTTTGATTTTTGAGAGGCAGAAATCTAAAAAATACAGGATTCTAAAAATGAGAAAATCGACATCTGTTTTTCGCTTCATGTCAAGTTTTAGTTCGAGATATATAATAGGAAGAAAGTTGGTAACTAGGGATTTTGTTTCTTTTCTTGAAAACCCAATCCCAGAAAAGTCAGAATAAAAAAAAAAAAAATAGAATAGCGCTTGTGCTTTTTAAGAAAAAATGTTAAACTTTTATTGTAGATGTTTATAAAGTGTTAATGAAATGATGATTTAAAGATATAATAGTTTGGTTAAAAATGATGATTTAAAGATATAATAGTTTGGTTAAAAATGATAAATCATTGGATTTTTGACTTGGGAAATAAATTTTATGATGTTAGGACTAGAGATGACAGGAAAATTTAAAAAGAAAAATTGTAAACAGATAAGTATCTTAAGTATCATGATGTTTTTTGTGTTGCTTTTGCAAGTGATGTTGCCATCTGCTTTTGTCAGCGAGGCGGCAACGCCACCACATGAGCGATTAGAAGCTGGGATGACGCTTTCAGAGTATCGGGCAGATGACATCTTGACCTCGCTGAATACAGCCGCCAATGAACAGTGGAATATTGATCATGGTTTTTACCCAACAGATGCTACAACGCGGGTCGTTACAAATTTTGATGACTTCAAATCTGCTTATACCAATGACTCAATAACGAAAATTATTCTGAATGCCGACATTGTACCTTCTGGAAATGGATACAGTGAAGCTCAGATGACGATGAGTCGTCATAATTCAATCGAAATTGATGGCTCCGGTTTGGATGGTACCGCACATTATAAACTTTACCTCTATGATGGCAATACCGATGGCGGTCAGTTGGAAATGGATATCAATTCTGCTGCTGAGTACAACTCGAAAACGAGTACACACCCAGTTTTTCATATGCATGACGTGGATGTTGCTAACCAAAGAACAGCAAAAGAAGCAGGACTAGGAGCAGGTGTCGCCTTCTTTCAAGGTGAAGATTTAGCCTACGATAATCAGGATGCTAATGGGACAGGTTACTATCGTATCGGTAATGTGACAACACCTTATACCGCTGGAAAAAAAGAGCACAGTGCGCGTATTGTTGGTCGTTTGTTGAGTGTTGATATGGCTGAGGTCTCTGTTTGGGGTTGGAATGATATTGTTACGAATGCCGAAAATTTTTATTTAGGTGCTTTCCATACGGAGGCTTATACGCATTATAGCGGTGTTAATGCGGATGCCGACTATTCTGTTATTTGGGCAACGCAGCCTGCTCTCGGGAGAACGAGCTCTGCAAATGGTCAACCCTACACGGGTGATAATAAAATGATTCTTGGTCAAGGTAGCTTTATCTATGTTCAAAATTCAACAACGGGAGGTAGCTATCCAGCCTTTTATGAGTGCTTTAAAGATTACATCGTTGAAGAAGATGTGACCCTCAATCTATCCATGCAAGGAAACGCTTTCCGATTTAATATGAATGACGGTACCTTTACAGCTAAAAAAGGCTCGAAAGTAGCCATGCTGTCACGAGGAACTGGCTCTGCGACATTTGCCTTTTCGGGAGGTGCGGCTGCAGGTGGTGTGGGAACTTCAAATAACTGTACTGTCAATTTTGAAGAAGGGTCTACGGTCTATCTATATGCTAATAGTAATAGTGATGGAACGATTAATATGGATAATGGTAACAATAATACCTTCACCATAGATAAACCGAATATTTATGATATACGAAACACACCCAATAATACATCAACAAGGCGTTCTGTTTTAAAAGATAATGATGATAGTATCGGAACAAGTAATACTTTTAAGATTACCAATTCAGACATCGCATTGTGGAAATATAATATCGCTATAGACGGTGCTGCAGGTGTAGACGATGCCAATATTAGCAACTTTTCATTTACAAATTCATCTTTGACATCAAGTAGCAGTCTAGTTAAGTCGTATTGGGATTCAGCAGGCAAATCGGATATTTCTAGGATTAGTGGTGTGAATACCTCTCCTGAAGTTGAGTGGTTGCCAGTTACCAATGCCGATAAGACTTTCAAATCGAAACTCAAACTAGGTGTTTATCCAGAAGGTGGCAGCTCGCCATTTGATGAAAATGGTCAGATGAAGACTAAAGTTGTCTATGCAGATAATGCGACGACAGGCTATCTTGACATGACTTTGCCCAACGGAACAAGCAGTAATCAAATCGTTTCAGATGGGTCGACCAACGGAAAAGAAGGTCGAAATTTTGAAAATGCAACGAAAGCTTTTGCTTGGACACCAGATGCGCCAAACAACGTTTTCCAAGTAGCAGGCACGTTGCTTTCTGCTACGGGCTATCGTGCCCCCGCACGGCAAGCGACTGGCGATACGACAGTTATTGATATCATACCACCAAATCCTGCAGTAATCACAACACAAACTGTGACTACTGCAACGACGCAACTTACAGGGACTGGTGAAGCTGATGCGATTGTGACACTGACAGTAAATGGTGTCATTCAGTCGCAAACAGCGACGGTTGCAAGTGATGGTAAATTCACATTAGAGTTACCAAGCAGTCTAGCCAAAGACGATGTCCTGCAAATTTTCCTTAGTGACCAATCAGGTGCAGCGGCAGAGTTAGCAGATAGACCTGCGACAAATACAGATATAGGAAATAACAATCCAGCAAGCGATCTGACTTATCGGGATACGACTTTCCTTGCAGCAACAAAAGTCACTGTTAAAGAATTAGTTTTGACACCTATTACTTTTACAAAAGTGGATCGTGATGTCACATCTAAAGAACTTTCAGGGGCTAAGTTTAAACTCTATGATACAGATGGCAACCAGCTTGGTACAGAGCAAGAAAGTGATGCTTCTGGAACAGTTGATTTTGGGAAATATGGAGATGGTGCCTATCTTTTAGAAGAAGTACAAGCACCAAATGATTATCTGACACCAGTTGGGAAATGGACGGTTCTTATCGATCATACCAAGACACCAGCGGTTGAGATGATTCGACCAACGACTGATACTAGCGTTAATTTTGCATATGCCGATCCGTTTAATGTTGCCAATCAGCGTGCGATTTCGGCTGAGGGAGTGACAGCTTCAAGCTGGACAGCTGACAATACAAACTTTACAAAAGATACAGCTTTAGGCGGTGAGATGACTTTCAATCAGACGACAAATACCTTGTCTATCAAAGTCTATCCATCTGGCGGCACAGGTGACTATCGCAGTTTCCGAGTTGGGATATCGGATGAAACGGCTTTCTTAGCTAAACTCAAGTCAGATAGTGTCAGAGTTAAAAGTTGGTCATGGTCACAGTCTAATCTTTCAGGGACTCTAGTTGATCAATCAACTGTGACGAAAGATAGCAAGCTTGAACAGTCAACAATGGCATCAGGAGCAACCGTACCAAATCATACCTTTCAAGCACGTGTTGCAAACACGACTGATGGTGGTGCTGAAACGAGCTATATGATTTTAACGCTTGTTTTAGAACCTGATTACGCTAAGGCAAGTGATGCTGCGACAGTAGCAGCTCAACCCAATCCGATAGAAAAAAATAATGCGCTTGCGATTCCTAATATTCAAAACGTGCATTTCAACTTTACAAAACAAGATGCCGCAACTGGTAAGCCACTAGCTGGTGTTAGTTTCAAACTAGAGGGTGTCAATGGCACAACCTATGCTGAAGTCAGCAAAACATCATTGGCGGATGGTCTGGTAGACTTTGAAATTTTACCAGATGGACAATATCGATTGATTGAAACATCAACTCTTAATGGTTATGAAAAACCAAATGGTAGTTGGCTTTTGACGGTTGATCATACCAAAGCTTTTGATAAGCGAATTAAAATTACTCTAGAGGACGGTGCTGATGGTGTTACGCCACCTGCGTTTGACGAAGTTGTGGACACCACTAATAAAGTCGTTCGCTATTCTTTAGTCAACGAACGAGCAGTCGGCTTGGTTTACACTGTCGTTAAAGCGGAAGATCCAGATCAAATTTTGCCAAATGTTAGCTTTAAACTTTATAAAAAGGAATCTGCTACTAGTGCTGAGGTCGTAACGGATGCTAATGTTGCATCAGGAGATTTTAAACTCATTCAGACCAAGTCGAGCGATAGCGCAGGTAAAATTGATTGGGGTTATCTTGCCGACGGCACCTATTATTTAGTTCAAACGAGTGCACCGACAGCTTACCAACGACCAATCGGTCAGTGGAAAATCGATATTGATAATAGTCAAGCCGCAGATGATCGAATGACGATTACAGGCAAAGGCAAACTTTTACCACCTGCTTTCATCAAGCTAACTGGTGGCACATCAGTTAGTTATAAATTACCAGTCATGAAACAAACGATTTTGCCTTATGCAGGACGACTCGGGATTATCGCAAGTCTGTTTCTTGGAATAACTTTAGTAGAGCTAGGTGGTGCGCTATACTATCAAAAAAATCTTATCTAAACTAAGTTGTTTAACTCGGATAGGATGAATCAAAATAGAAAATTTAGCTAGGAATGAAGAAAATGAGTGCTAATTTCAAAGAAATGTGTATCTATTTTTTATCAAGGGGCGACCCTTGATGATTACCGCCAAGTTTCTAAAATTGAAACTTGTCAAACGTTCTAACGCATGACATATCCACAGACATATCATTTAGAATTGAATGTTGTGTGGTTTGTATATATTTCACTGAAAAGCAGTGAATTATAAAGGAGAGAGAAATGAAAAAAATTCCAACTAAAAGTAAGTCGTTACTATTACTTTTCACACTTGTTATTAGTCTAGTGACAGCAATTTTTCCAGCTTTCACGACGAACGCAGCATCAGACTTACCAGATCCATCAGTAAAAGGTAGTTTGACTGTCCACAAATTGTCTCGGGCATCAAGTTCAAACTTGCCGGGTGATGGTTTAGAACTGGCTGACCCCTCCGTACATGGGAAACCACTTGCTGGTGCAGGATTTACGCTTTACAAAGTGAATGCTGGCTATAAAATGACGGATCAAACAACAGTTGCAGAAGCAAAAGCGAACGCGACAGTTGTTGGTAGTGAACAAATTACAGCGACTGATGGCATCACTAAATTTGATAATCTTGAAATTGGTTACTATGTCCTTAGTGAAACAACAACACCAGCAGGATACGCTGGCGCTGTTGATAGCATTATTACCTTGCCAATCGGTATCACTGAAACAGGTACTGGATGGAACTATGACCTCCATGTCTACCCTAAAAATGTAAAAGACGATGAGATTAGTAAGGAAGTGACAACAACCTCACCACAATACACAGTCGGAGATGTTGTTGGTTGGCAATTCCAAGCTAAAGTTGAATACGATTTGTATACTGATACACCGGCAGAAGCTTTTGGTTCATTCAAAGTAACTGACCCATTAGACAAACGTCTTGATTTTGGTCAAACAACTTCAGTTCGTGCGCTTGGTGGTGTAGCTGGACCGATTGTGTTGGCAGCAACAGATTATACAGAAGTTTATAATGCGGCGACAAATACAGTGACTTGGGAATTGACACAAGCTGGTTTGAAGAAAGTTGACCAAGAAGCTGCAAAAGAAATTGAAATCTCATTCAATACAGTTATCAATAACAAAGCAATCAGCGGAACACCTGCTGGGACACCATCTATCAGCAATGGTGGTGAGTTAGATATCAAAGATAATAATGGTACTGATGGTAAAAATGCTGAAGTTGATGATAAAGAAAAACCAAGTGTTGATTTAGCTGGTGTTGTAATTAACAAAGTTGATAGCAAAGACGATACGATTGCTTTGGCTGGTGCTAAATTTAAAATTGCAACTAGCTTAGCAAATGCTAAAGCAGGTACCTATATTCAAGATGCTGCTGGAGCTGATATCGAAGTCGTAACTGGTGATAATATTGATACAGCGACTATTGAAAAAGGCTATGGTATGTTTACAGGTCTTGCTTTAAATGCTTCAGGCGATACAGAGTTTTACTTGGTGGAGGTTGAAGCCCCAACAGGATATGTCAAACGTCAATCAGTGATTTTGGCAACCATCCCTGCTGGAGATAAAAAAGTAACCATTAAAGTATTGAACCAAAAAATTGGTGACCCTGCGATTGACGAAGAAAATCCAACATTCCTATTGCCAAATACAGGTGGTATCGGTTCATTGATTTTCTGGATTTCTGGTTTAGCATTAATTGCTGTTGGTGCATTCTTACTTTTCTTCTTGAAACGTAAAAAAGAAGATGATGAAGAGCAAGTAGTCGCACATTAATAAAATTTAGCGAACTTTCAAGAAATGATCAATGTTTGAGCATTGACATTTTTTGTATTTTCTAGTACAAATGTTAAGATAGCACGCAAGTAGCGCACTTTGTTATCGTTTTGAAGTACATCAATAAAGAATGAAGGAGTGAAGGAAAGTGTCTAGAAAAAATACGATTTTTTTAAGTGTCACTTTTCTTTTCTTTGGTATATTAGTATTTACCTATCCGTCACTTAGTAACTGGTGGAATACAAGAAGAATGCTGGCCGTGTCAACTGTCTATGATAATAAAGTAAATGGTTTAGATAATGAAACCAAAAGAACAGAATGGCAAAAAGCTATTGATTACAATAATAGTTTGAGTGGGAATCCTGTCAAAGACCCCTTTGTAGCGGGTAGTGGTACTGCCCTGCCAAAGAATTATCTTGATGTTCTGAACATTGGGGGCGTTATGGGGGCGATAGAAATTCCGAAGATAAAGGTGAAACTCCCTTTATTTCATGGGACGAGCGATGAGGTGTTAGAAAAAGGTGTCGGTCATTTGGAAGGGAGTTCTTTTCCAATCGGCGGTCTAGGGACACATGCCTTGTTATCAGGTCATACAGGTCTACCCAGTGCTAAATTGTTTACTGATTTGATTAGACTTAAAGAAGGCGATATCTTTAAAGTAAATGTCTTAGATGAACAGCTCGTTTATAAGGTTGATTCAATTTCAGTTGTCAATCCAGAAGACATTTCAAAATTGTTTCCAGATGTCAAAAAGGATTATGTGACATTAATTACCTGTACACCTTATGGTATCAATTCACACAGACTTTTGGTTCGCGGTGAACGTGTTTATCAATTAGACGAAACCATCGAAGTTGTCAAAAAGGAGACCTATCTCATCTTGATTTTACTGGTCGTGCTAACGAATGCCTTGCTACTGATTTTGACGAAAATAATTTATCATCACTATAAAAAGAAATATTTGAGGGAGTTATGAAGAAAAAAGATATTTTGCTGTTAATCATCTTAAGTTTCATGATGTCAGGCTTTCAATTCTTAATTTTCCCTATTAGTTCCAATCAGTTTTATCAAAATGAAGTTGCTTTGAAAGTAAAACATTTTGAAACAGAGATTAGTCAAACGTCAAGCAAGACATCAGATAATGGTAAGGCGACAAAAGAGGCTTCGGATTTTTCTACTTTACATACTGCTTTGCAACAGAAAAATGAGATGCTTTTCATTGATGGACAAAAGGAGTTAAAAGACCCCTTTTCTTACGAGGAGCCAGATATTGATTTGGCAGAATATGGCTTAAAGGATAATTGTATTGGCTTCGTAGATATTCCTAAGATTGAAATGACCTTACCGATTTATCTAGGCGCCAATGAAGCCAATATGGAGCAGGGAGCGGTTCATTTGACCAATACCTCCTATCCGATAGGTGGTGAAAATACCAATTCAGTGATTGCAGCGCATCGAGGTTACTATCGTTCTAATATGTTTAGGGACTTGAATCATTTAGTGCCTAAAGATATTGTGAAGGTCAAAAATTTTAAGGAAACTTTGATTTATGAAGTTGAACGTCTTGAAGTAATTGAGCCGACAGAAATCAATAAGTTATTGATTGTACCGAGTGAGGATCGTTTAACCTTGTTCACCTGTGAGCCCATGTGGTCAAGTGAAAAACGTTTGGTTGCTTATTGTAAGCGTAAAATAGATAGCTCGAGTGAGGCGACTGTTGATAAGGCAACAAAAGAGGCTGACAATACAACAAAAGCGCTAGTCGAAGAAGAGGGAGAACGAACGAATTTGACAATACATACTCAAAAAAAGATAGATGTTAAATTAAAAATCGGTGTTATCATCTTGATTGTTTGTGGCTTACTTGCTGGTCTAGCTTACACGCTGAAATTACTTTTAGATGAGACAAAAACAGTGCCACATCATCGGGATTATAGTCAGTATGAAAAAATACTGACAGATGAAGAAAAGCAAAAATGGCAGACAGCACCAATTGAAAATGGAAAAGCACACATCCAAATCAATTCAAGGATTCCGATTTCTTTGTCTCAAAAAAAAGCGAAGATTCGCTTGATTATTCCGCCGTATAGTGATATGATTTGTAAGGTAGAGTTAAAATTGGCAGATAGTTCTGAGACGGTTTATAAGACATCTTATTTGGCACCTGGAACAGTAGTTAATCAAGCTAAGATAAATGAAAAAATAGCACTACCCGAGGGTATGATAAAAGGCTATGCAGTTTATTATTTCTATGATGCAGCGAAGAAACTTCGAGGGGACTACAAAGTTAAGGTAGAATTTAATGTAAGTAAGGAAGTGGATTTTGGACTATAAATTATTACTCATTATTTGGGGAGTAGGTGTGATTGCGACGATAGGTCTAGTCTGGTTAAATCGTCGTTCACTTTTCATGGGTTGTGTCAGCGTGATTACTTGTAATATCGCTTGCTTTTTTAGCTACCAATTCTTCTTCCCCTATTTTGCGGGAGTTAAATTGCAGTATTTGAGTTTGAACTTGATTCTGTTGCTGACGATACCGATATGCTTTTATATCTTGGCCTCTATCTACCATATCATCTATAAATCTCGTCGAAAAAGGAAAATGGCTGTTAATGATAAACAGACGATTTTAGTATCTGATGAAGTGGCAGAAGCACACAACTCTGGAGAAAGTAATGTGCCCCCGAAGGGTATGCGTTCGGAGATTTCGACAGTCCAAGACACCCCTCTTTCAGCAACACCGTCTACATTAGTCAATGCTAGTGAAGACACCGTTTTACCCCCTGACACTAATGAAGAGATACAATCGCAGCACTTGGCAATGCCTAAAGATGAGCCCGATGTCATATCAGAAATCTCTGATTCAACTGATGATGACATGTCAGAATCGCAACAAGCAGTCGTTTCAAACAAAACGGATGCTCTGAAAACATCGGCGCCAATAGCTAATGAAGTCATTGAAGAAACTTCAGAAGTCATAACACAGCAACAAGCTTCTTGGCAAAAAATTCAAGAGTTATACGCTATTGGTGCAGTGGATATGTCCTTTGAAATTTTAGAGAAGTATCTAGCTTATGATTTGACCGCAGAAGAGCGGATGACAGCCATTCGATTTAAGGTTGCACATCTTAGAGAGACTGGTCAAATAGAGCAATTACTTTCATTCTTAGAGCAAGAAAAAAGTCAGGTTCAAGGTGAGAATTCGATTCAAATCAAATTGTTATTAAACTTGTTCTTGAAGTATAAAAAATAATATGGTACAATGTCACTAAGAGTCGAAGTGCATTATTTTAAGGAGAAAAAATGAAATTAGTAAGTGTTTTAAATGAATTACCAATTGTTGGCATTCAAGAGGGCGAAGTACTTGGTGTTATCTCAAAGGTATTCGTATCTAAAGAAACAAAACGAGTTAAATATTTGATTTCTAATACCGTTAAGCAAGCTAATATTCCAACAGCGATTGATTTTAAAGCAGTCAGAGGGTTGGGTGAAGACTATGCCGTCATCTTAAAAGCTAGTGAACTAAAAACCTTCTCAGATGAATCAATTGTTTTAGATGATACGGTTGATATTATTGGAACCACTGTTTTGGTTGACTCTGGGGATAAAATAGGTAATGTTACAGACTTTGAAATTGATGAAAAAACTGGCGCCATTTCTAAAGCTATTTTAGATACAGAGAAAACTTTTGTAGGAAGTCAAATCATTTCACTTTCAGAGCATTTTGTCATTGTGACAGAGAATCTTGAAGGTTATCAAGAAATTGATGATACAGAAGAAGTTCAGACACCTGATTCTGAGAAGGATACGGTAGTTGAAGAAAAAAAAACAGACACTATTGAATCTGAACAGGTCGCACAAGAAATTCCTACTGAAGTAATACCAGAAGTTACAGAGGACGCTGCTGAAGAAGCTATCGAGCCAGATATTCTTGCTGAGTCCTCAACTGAGCCTGATAAAGAAGACATTGAGCTTGATCAAGCAATGGTGAAATTTCTAGTAGGTAAAATGACTGTTGCCAAGACTGTCTCCGAAGATGGTAGTTTCTCAATTGAGGCTGGTGTCCCATTGACAGAAAAAGTGATTGAAGCGGCTAGTCAGAATGGTATTTTAACTGATTTGGTTATGAATGTCTAATCTGTAAATTGGTAAAACTGATTCGTTACGAAAAGGCTTGACTTTTTTCCGAAACATGGTACACTAATATGGTATGCTTTTGGCATAACTATGAAACGGAAAAGAGGTGAAATCCTATGTCACAAACAATCGTACGTAAAAACGAATCGCTTGACGACGCGCTTCGCCGCTTTAAACGTTCAGTAACAAAAGCTGGAACACTTCAAGAAGCTCGTAAACGCGAGCACTACGAAAAACCTTCTGTGAAACGTAAACGTAAATCAGAAGCAGCTCGTAAACGTAAAAAATTCTAATCAGTCATGTTTAGAGATAAGAAAGCAGCCTTGGGGTTGCTTTTTTTGTCTTCATGCGGATAAGACCAATTCCTTTACGAACTCATCCTTTAAATGTTACAATGAAGGCAAATCAAAGCATGAATAAAGAAAGAGGCGCAAGCATGAAAATCGCAGTTATTGGTGCAACAGGTCAAGCAGGTAGCTTAATTACTGAAAAATTAGTTGCTATGGGTGCAGATGTCACAGCGTTAGTTAGAAATGCCAGTCGCCTAACAGTTGATATCCCTGTCATCGAAAAAGATATTTTTACCTTAACACAAGCAGACCTAGCACCATTTGATATCGTCATCGAAGCCTTTCGGGCGCCAGACGGTCAAGAAAGCCAGCATCTGCAAGCCATGCAACATCTGATTAGCTTGCTGTCAGGCAGTCAGACGCATCTGATTGCGGTGGGCGGGACGAGCTCACTCTATATTGATGCGACCCGCACCCAACGTCAGATTGACCTTGTCGATGTGACAGCGCCTTTCTACCCAGTCGCTAAAGCAATGAGTGACGCAGCCCTTGAGCTCAAAGCGAGCGACCTCAACTACACTTACGTCTCACCCGCTGCTTACTTTGATCCGGCAGGCCCTGAAACGGGGGCTTACAGCTTAGCCACCGACATTTTCACGGCAAATGCGTCTGGGGAAAGTTATATCTCAATGGCAGATTTCGCAAGTGCTGTGCGTGATATCGTGCTTAATGGGAGGCGCCAAAGGGAACATATCAGCATTTATCAAAATTAGAGGCGGATGAGGCGAGTGAAAGTCACGGTCGTTTCATAAACTTTTTATTACGTCAGTCAATATCTTCTCATTCACCAAGCATTTCAATAGATTCTGCTTGACACTAACCCTTTTATTTACTTGTTTCAAATAAGTACGATGAGCCAAAAT